>CAZFVV010000052.1:0-34929 GCA_964522165.1 uncultured Calditrichaceae bacterium | reverse complement strand
TTTCAGTTTGCTGGGAGTCACGGTCGAACAATTTGAGCAGATTTTTCAAGTATTGGACCTTATAACTGGTTAAGTAATTGTTTTTTATGAACTGATTTTTTTATTCTCCTGTCATTCCCGCATGTTCCCCGCTTAATACATGCGGGGACAAGCTTTAGCGGGAATCCATAATTTTTAGGACTTGGATTCCCGTTCCCCGTATTCACGGGGACAAGCTTCACGGGAAGGACAACTTTTGGCCATTGATGGCAAATAAACATGTCAAGTTTTATCAACAGCTTAAAAAGTAATAAGGTCTAATCTTTTTTTGCCGCCCAATCTCGCTGCCGCTTTGCAGCCGGGGCTTCCGGATGTTATATTGGCGCTTTCAGGCTCAGGTAGCAAACTATGGAGCCGATTATCTACGTGGTTCGCAGACCTCAAAGGTTTCGGAACCCTTTAGGGTCTTATTTCGACGCTGAAATTCATTTTCGGAAGATAGAAGGAAGATAAGCTTGAGCGCCAATATCCGATTGATGATTGTTTCCCTCCTGTTGATATGTAGCGGTTGGACGACGGCGCAAGAACTCATCGTGCGCCTCGCTCCCCAAATCTCCGTCGCGCCAGCGCAAAAGGGCTCGCTGCAAAAATACCTCAGCAGCGAGGCCAACCTTCAGCAAGTTTTGGATCAACATCCCCCCAAAAGCATTTCCATCTTGTTCGATGCTCCTCGCCGGCCCGCCCTGCCGGAAGCGCTCAAAAATGTGCATCTCTGGCGCTTCGATTCCGCTTCAGAAACCGAATCGGTCATTCAGAAATTGAACGCCCTGCCGGGGGTCATCTACGCCGAACCCAACCACGCCTATCGAATTTCCGCAGAGATCAACGACCCGCTCTTCTCCGAACAGTGGTATCTGCGCAACATCAACGCCCCGGGGGCCTGGGATATCGAAGCGGGGCAGGCCTCGATCATCGTGGGGGTGATCGACACCGGCGTTGATTATCTCCATGAAGATTTGCAGGGGCAGTTGTGGATCAATTCGTTGGAAGACCTCAACGGCAACGGCGTTCTCGACTCCCTGGACCTCAACGGCATCGACGAGGACGGCAACGGCTACATCGATGACGTAATCGGCTGGGACTTCACCGACGCACCCAATTTTCCCGACCAGGGCGATTATTTGGAGCCGGATAACGATCCGATGGATGAATTCGGCAGCGGGCACGGCACCCCGGTAGCAGGCATCATCGCCGCGCGGCAGAATAACGGCATCGGCATTAGCGGGGCGGCGCCGGGAGCGCGGGTGATGGCCCTGCGCGCCGGCACCGCCTCCGGTTTCTTAGAGGAAGACGACGTGGCGGAGGCGATCCTCTACGCCATCGATAACGGCTGCAAAGTGGTAAACATGAGCTTCGGGGATAACGCTTTCTCCTACCTGCTGCGCGACGCCATCCAGTACGGGGTCGGCCAGGGGGTGATTTTCGTGGCCTCCGCCGGGAACAGCGGCAACGCTTCCCTCAATTATCCCGCGGCCTTCGATGAAACTATCTCCGTGGGGGCCACGGATTCCGCCAACAAACTGGCGGGATTTTCCAACTACGGCAGCAAGATCAACCTGGTCGCGCCGGGGGTGGAGGTGTTCTCCACCCAGATCGGCAACGCTTACGGAATCAACAACGGAACCTCTTTTTCTGCGCCGGTGGTCTGCGCGGCGCTGGCGCTGATCCTCTCTCATTATCCCGATTACGCCCCCGAGCAGGCCAAAGGGGCGCTTTACGCCGGCTGCCGCGACTCAGGCTACTTCGGGTGGGACCCTTTTTACGGGCACGGGCTGGTGGACCTGGAACGCGGTCTGACTATTGGTGAGCAGGGCTACGCGGAAATTATCTCCCCGGCCACCGGCAGCGGCGCTGCGCAGGATGAGATCGCCGTCACCGGAACGGTCTTTGGCCCCCGCCTGATCTCCTATTCCCTCGCCTACGGAGTAGGGGAAAATCCCTTCCACTGGACCCCCATCACGGAAATTTTCGGCGTGCAAGCGCTGCAAGATACCCTGACGGTCTGGAACCTTGCCGCCCTGCCCGATACCACTTACACCCTGGAGCTGCGCCTCAAACAGCACGGGTTGAACGACGTGGTCTATAAAACTATCTTTGCTATCGACCACACGCCCCCGGTTCCCGGCCAGCTCCATAGCACGGCGATGCTGATCGGCCCGCAAAACGGCTTTCTGGTCCGCTTTCAAACCGACGATCCCACCCTGGCCACCCTCTTTTACCGCCGCGCCGGCGACCCGGAATTCACTCTCTCGAAAATTTCCCAATATTTCCAGGACGAGCACAATTTCATCCTCTCCCAGGAAGACATTAGCGGCGCCATCGAGTTTTACCTGCACCTGCGCAATTCCGCGGGCCTGGAGGCGATTTATGACAACGAGGGGCAATACTACCCCTTGAATCTTCCCGAGGCCCTCCCGCCGCAAACCCTGCTCACCGAAGAAGAGCAGCTTCCGGTAAGCGGCTTTTTTATGCCCTTCGGCACGGATTTCAATGAAAACCAGCGCCGGGAGTTCGTGATCTCGGAATTGATCGATGGGAGCAAATTCGGCCCCCTGCAAGCCTGGGAATATCTCGACGGCCAGTGGGTGACGCGGCAGCTGACCGATTTCCCCCTGATCCCCCGCGAGGCCGCCAAAATTCACCCCGCCGGGGGGCTGGTACTGTTGGGCGGCTACGGGGCCAGGTCTCTGCTGTTGGGCGGCAACGCCCCGGGGGAGTTCCCCAACGCCGTGGTCTGGCAGGATACCGCCAATTTTTGGGCCAGCCGCCTGATCAACCTGGATAATGATCCCGAACCGGAGTTGCTGGCCATCAATTTCGGGCGCTGGCGCATTTTTGACGTTAGCACGGCGCACCAGCTTACCTTGCGGCAAATGCTGCCCGGCGAGGTCACCCCCGGCAACAACCAGTTCGGGGTGCCCTGGGCGGTGGTGGAAGATTTCGACGGCAACGGCCTACGGGAAATCGCCGTGGAGGATACCGACGGCGACCTCTATATATATGAAGAAGATGCGAATGGCCAGTACCAGTTTACCTGGTCAACCCGGCTGCCCGGGCGGGGCGGCAACAGCCTGCTACAAGCCGCGGACCTGGACGGGGACGGCCAGAAGGAGTTGATCAGCGCGGTGCGCAACCTGCCGGAAGTGCTGCGGGAATCCAACGTCAATACGAAATTCTGGGCGCTGACGGCGTGGAAATCTGCCGGGAACAATACCTTGGGAAAGATCGGGGAGCAAAACGTGCACGGGGTAACGGTGCAGCCGGGAATCCACAACGGGCTTAGCGTCGCAGATTTGGACGGCGACGGGCGCAGCGAAATCATTTTCACCCCTTTCCCGAACGCTTACGTGCTCCAATTCGACCAGGGTGAATTCTCCGTGGCCTGGTATCGCGAGGGCCTCAACAGCAACCTGGCGCTGGCGGAGGATTTCGACCGCAACGGCCTGCCGGAGGTTCTGATGAATAGCGATGCGGGAATCCTCCGCTTCGAAGCCAACGCCGATCAGAATCGCCCCTCTCCGCCACTTCAGCTTCAGGCGATCCCGTTGGATACGGCCACGATTCGCCTGGACTGGCGGGAAAGTCCCGCATCGAATTACTACAAAATTTATCGCAAAACCGGCCTGTCCGGAGCTTTAACGCTGTGCGACTCCACCCAATCCCCGTCGTTCGTGGATTCCCTGGTACATCCCGATACGCTCTACACTTACACCGTTACCCGGGTGGATTTCAGCTTCCCGGAACCGGAAAGCGGTTTCAGCAGCCCCGTATCGGCACAGCCCAATACGCCACCGGGTCTCCTGGGTGCGGAAGCACTCTCCGCCCGCCAGGTGCGCTTGCGCTTCAACGAGGCAATGTCTGACGCGGCTTTTACAACGGAAAGTTATCGCCTGTTGATTGCCGCCGCAGGCCAAAACGGCGAAAACCGCCGCCCCGCCAGCGCCATCCGCGGGGAAAACCGCCGGGAAGTGCTGCTCTCTTTTTTGGAAGAATTTCCTTCCCGGTTGAACCACCTGGAAATGGCCGGCCTCAGCGATCTTCAGCATACCCCGCTGCCCGACCAGCCCCTGCTGGTTTCGTTTGAATACCTGCCCGCGGGCGAACCCTTTTATCTCCAATCCGTGAATTACTCCGGCAAGCACTACCTGCGCCTGAAATTCAGCCGGGAGTTGGAAACCGCTTCCGCGCAGAACCCGGAAAATTATTTTCTGGAGCCGGAGGGGAAAATCATCCTGGCGCAGCTTGACAGCAGCGACGCCGGGGTGGTGCATCTCTCCGTCAGCAGCGACACCCGTTTGGGCAGCTTAGGGGTTCCCTACTACCTTACTGTAAAAAACCTGAAAGACGCGGGCGGTTTTCTGCTCGATAACACCAGGGCCAACCGCCTGGCGATCATCCTCAGCACGGAAAGCCTGGCGGAAGTGCTGGTTTATCCCAATCCTTACAAGGGTCAGGCTGCCCATAATGATCTGATGTTTGCGAATTTGCCAAAAGGCTGTGAAATTTTCATTTTCAGCGCATCCGGGCAGTTCCTGCAGCGGTTGGAAGAAACCTCGGGAAGCGGCGGAGTGGCCTGGGATTTACGCACCCGCGTTGGCGACCTGGTCGGCAGCGGGGTGTATATTTACGTAGCGCGGTTCAACGGAGAGGAAAAAAAGGGCAAGTTTATGGTGATCCGATAGTGTCATATGACCACAGAGTTCGCAAAGATCGCTGAGATTTATCGCTTTTTAAAAGAGGCGCAGCACAGATTGCACAAATTATGAATTGAATAGCCCCGCGCTTCAGCGCGGGGAAGAGAGAAACCAAACAAGAAACGGAATCTTCGCATTGTTGTGGTGGCTTATGCCAAAAGACACAAATAGATCGCAAAAGACTCAGTGAAAACCCAGGGATCCTTGCCGACCTGGCGGCGGAAATTTAGACTTTTTCCGAAGGGATGGGTTCCCATAAAACGGCTGCTTAGACCTTCCCGTCCGCTCCCATCGCTTCGGCCACCAATTCCGCAATGTCGCGGTTCTCAAGTTTCCCTTCCCGCCCGGTTTCTTTGATTCCGTCGTCGATCATGGTAGAACAGAAGGGGCAGGCCGTAGTCACTAAGCCGGCGCTGGTAGTTTCCGCCGCTTCATTCACCCGGTTTTGATTGACCCGCGGTTTGGCTTCATCTAACCACATCCGCCCGCCGCCGGCCCCGCAGCAGAAGCCCTTGTTGCGGGAGCGGGGCATTTCTTCTAATTTTATCCCCGGAATGGCGGCCAAAATGTCGCGCGGGGCGTCGTAAATGCCATTGTGCCGGCCCAGGTAACAGGAATCATGGTAAGTGATGGTTTTGTCAAGCGAATTTTTCAATCGAATTTTACCAGATTTGACCAACTCCGCAATCACCTCGCTATGATGAAGAACCTCGTATTTTCCGCCTAATTGCGGATACTCATTGCGGATGGTATTGTAGCAGTGCGGGCAACTGGTGATCACTTTTTTGAAACTTTTGGAATTCAAGGTCTCGATGTTTTGCTGCGCCATCATTTGATAGAGATATTCGTTGCCCACCCGCCGGGCGGGGTCGCCGGTGCAGGTCTCTTCCTTGCCCAAAATTGCGTAATTCACCCCCGCGGCATTCAAAATTTTTACCAGCGCCTTCAAAGTGCGCTGGTTGCGCTGGTCAAAAGCCCCGGCGCAGCCGACGAAGATCAGGTATTCCACCGCGCCGTCCACCTCGCGGATTTTGGGCGCGCGCAATCCCTCGGTCCAGCGTTCCCGGTCTTCCGGTGAGAGCCCCCAGGGATTGCCGCTGTTTTCCAGGTTCTTGAAAATGGTGGTTAGCTCCACGGGAAAGCGGCTCTCCTCCAGCACTAAGTGGCGGCGCATCTCTACAAAGCGGTCGATGAAATCGATGAACAGCGGGCAGGCCTCCTCGCAAGCCTTGCAAGTAGTGCAGGACCAGATGGTTTCATCATGAATCGCTCCTCCCACCAGGGCCGGGCCGCCGTAAGGGGCGCCATTGCCGTTGGACCGCCCGGCCATTTTCAGCAGCCAGGGGGTTTTTTCGTAGAGATGCTCGCGCATGTCTTCGTTCACTTTTTTGGGAGAGAGCGGCTTCTGAGTCGCGTAGGCGGGGCAGGCATCCTGGCAGCGGCCGCACTCGGTGCAGGTGTACACGTCGAGAATATCCTTCCAATCGAACTGCTCGATTTGGGAAACTCCGAAATTTTGCAGGTTTTCATCTTTCAGGTTCAGGTGCGGCAGGGCGCTGGGCTCCAGGTTGCGGTGGTACACATTGAATAAAGAGGTAATCACGTGAAAGTGTTTGGAGAGCGGCAGGTAGGCCAGGAAGAACAACAGCGCGGCCATGTGCAGCCACCAGGCGGCCTGGTGCAGAACCGCCAGCGCGCCCTGGGAGAATCCCATGTTGCTAAACAGCCCGCTCATAAAAGCAGCCATAAAGGAATAGGCTTCCCCGGTTTCGCCCTCCCCGGCCATTAGCGCGCCGTTGGCGATGAAGTCGGTGACCATCAGGGCGCCGATCAGGGTTAAGATCAGGGCGGCGTCCCAGGATAAGGTGATGCGCTCCGGTTTGATAAAAATCCGCCGCCAGGCGGCTGCTAACACCATCGCCAGCACCAGGATCTCAAAAACGTCGCGCAGAAAAATATAGGGAGCGCCGAGAAGGTCGTTGGGGCCGAACAACGGCAGGTGAAATCCCGGGAAATACGCCCGCCCCACTAAGTGAATGGTATTAATGGAAACCGCCACGAATCCCCAGAAGATGAAGGCGTGCATGATGCCCGCGCCGAAGTGTTTGGGGTCTAATATCCGCTTCTGCCCCAGGAAATAGACCAGCACCCCCATCAGCCGCTCCCCGGGGCGGTCGAAACGGTTGAGAGGCCGGGCCAGGGTGAGCACTTTGATGCGGCGGTACATAAAATAGGCAAATGCGCCCAGGGAAACGGCCAACATCAAGGTAAAGATGATTTTTCCGAGAATTGCGGCGGTAGGTGACATATAGACCTCCTTATATGAGAGGTTAGACGGCTGAAAAATGGGGCTGCTGTAAAGGGACATGGTCGTTCGCACGCCCCGGCGGCATTCTTAACCGAATTGAACTTTAACAGGAGGGAATATAGAAATTGGCAAAATTTAAAACAATTGGAGCGCAAAATTTATTTTGCACGTGCCGAAAGAAAGACGACCGGGAGTATTTCGGGAAGACGAACAGAGATAGCCGTCTTACAACTTCAACCGCTCCTTCATCCGCTGCAAAAAGCCCTTCGGCGGTTCCGGTTCCGGCAGGGTGAATGCTTCTAAAATTTCATTATGGATGACTTTTTGGGGATGATCTTGCACTAATTTCCGAAGGTAGGTTTTATCCAGGTTCTTTTCTAATTCTCTCAGCGTTTCCGCCAGTTTAAACCCCCGTCCCCGGGGGGAATGGGCGTCGGAGGCCAGGAAGTGCACGTACTGGTTCTCCAGCAGCCACAGGGCGATCTTCTGCACCGTGCGCCCGAATCCGCCCGAGGCGCTCCCCGCATTCACCTGCAACAGCCCGCCTAAGCGAATAAAATTCAGAATTTTTTCCGGTTTTTGGTGCAGGGCGGAGTAACGCTCCGGGTGAGCGATAATCGGAATGAATCCTTCCATTTTCAAGTTGAAGAGCGTCTCTTCCACGCCCGCGGGCATCAGGTAGAGGGGGAATTCCATCAACACATACAGGTTGTTCCCTCCCAAGGTGCCGGTGCGGAGTTTCTTAATGGTTTGGTGAAGATAGTGGTGAAAGAACATTTCCGAGCCGGGGTGCAGTCGCAGCGCAATTTCCCTTTTTCGGAGCTCGTTCTGCAGGGTCTCTAGTTTGGAGAAGTAATCGGCGGTGCTCTCTTCCCGAATGATTTCGTTGAAATGGGAAGTGGCAAACACATCGGTAATACCCTGGTCGGCGGCTTGTTTCAGCATTTCCAGGGACTCATCCAGGGTCTTCGGTCCATCATCGAAAGCGTAAATCACGTGGTTGTGAATATCAATCATCGGCCATCCCGGTTTTGTTTACAGCGCATGGCGCAGAGAGCATAGCGCATAGAGCAGAGTGTCATATAAATCTAAGCGTTATAGCTTTAAATGGAACTTCGGGCTTCGCGCCTGCTTTCCTCAAAAGAGAACCTAAAATAAACAACCCCGCAGGGCAGGCTGTATTGTAAATCAAACCTTTTTGGAACGCGTTGTTAATCGCGTAATTTACATTTCCCCGAAATGCAGGCGCCGCGCCATTCAGCCGGGTTTGAATGGGATGATCTCCCGGCCATCCTGGAAAACCGGGACATCGCCGCTCCCATTTTCAATGGCAACCCGTTTTACCATCATTTGAAACTCATCCTTGACAAAACCGGTACTTTCGGACAGGATTTTTCCAGATGGATCCAGCAGGTACGACGCCGGCACGTTTTGGAAATCCAGTTGCCGGGAAAGGCGATAATCCGGAAAGTCCAGGGCCGCCGGAAGCTGAATATTTTTAGCGGTTAAAAATTGCCGGGTTTCCTCCGGGGAATCCTGGGAGACCAACCAGAACACCGGCTGGCGCAGATCGAGCCGCCGCCAAAAGTCGTTCAACAGATCCACTAAGTAAACGGAAGCATCGCAGCCGGATTTGTAAAAGATGATGAGGGAGGAGCGGCTCTTCCGCAGCTCTCCCAGGCTCAGTTTTGCTCCCGCCACGGTTGGCAGATCGAATTCAGGGAAATTTTTCATCTCCAGGATTGTTTAGCACAAGTATAAAAAAACCCATGATCGCCGGAGATACATGGGTTTATAAAAAACGGCTGAAAGCAGTCGTTTTGCAGATGCAGTGCAAAGCTGAAGCTTTGCACTCCCAATTGGAAGATCATTTCACTTCCCAGGGCAAATTCGGCCCGGTGTAAATTTTTTCTTTGCGCATACGCTCGATATTTTCCTGCTTGTAATTCTTCCAACTGTCGTTTTCCACCAGGTTCTGGATTTTCAGCACCGCGTCGATCACCGCCTCCGGGCGGGGAGGGCAGCCGGGGATGTACACATCCACGGGAATGAAGCGGTCCACCCCCTGCACCAGGGTGTAGGTATCGAAAATGCCCCCGGAGCAGGCGCAGGCGCCCATGGAGATGCACCACTTCGGTTCCGGCATCTGGTCCCAAATGCGCTTCAGGATGGGCAGTTCTTTGATGGCCACCCGCCCGGCCACGATCATCAAATCACACTGCCGGGGAGTGAAACGAATCGCCTCCGCGCCAAAGCGGGCCAGGTCGAAGCGGGAAGCCAGGGTGGCCATCAACTCGATGCCGCAGCAAGCGGTTCCGAAGGGCATGGGCCAGAGGGAGTTCTTGCGCGCCCAGTTGACGAATTTATCCAATCGCGTGACGGTAAAACTTTTGCCTTGCATTGCTTCAGCAGACATGGAAACCTCCTAAGTTCTTTTCGGGTTGCTTGGCCGGATATCGATTTCACTAATCATTGCCCGGGGATCGGCGGAAACCGCCGCATAAACGGCGTGCGCCACGTCTTCCGGTTGTAACATGCTCTCTTTGCCGGGAGCGTTAGGACTCCGGGTGATCATCCGGGTATCTACCGACCCGGGAAATACCGTCACCACCCGGATGCCCTGCTCGCGAACTTCTAACATCAGGGAGGCGGCAAAGCCGCGCAGGGCGAATTTGGTAGCGGTGTAGCCGGCGCCGCTCTTAAACCCGTTCTTCCCGGCCAGGGAAGCGATATTGACAACCGTTCCGCTCCGGCGGGAAGTCATCGCGGGGAGAACTTTCTGAGTCAGCTCAAACACCGCTTTGACATTTACGTCTAACATTTCCTGGAATTCCGCGGGGGTAATTTCTAAAAATGGTTTCAGGTGCATAATACCGGCGTTGTTTATCAGCACGTCGATGCGGCCCCAGGCTGTTAGGGTTGAATCCACCAGCGCCTGAAGCTGCGCCGGGTCGCGCACGTCCGTGGGAACGATCAGGGGCGAAAAACCGCCCCCGGCTTCGATCAACCGGGCGGTTTCTTCCAGCCCGGCTTTATTCCTGGCCGCCAGAGCCGCGGCGTAGCCCCGGTTTGCAAACTTTTCGGCTAAGGCCCTGCCGATTCCCTGGCTTGCGCCGGTGATGATAACGACCGGTTTATCTATCATTTTCACTTCTATCTCATCTTCAAATTCAAGTGCTAATAATACAGTAAATCGTAATCATTTCAAAAAAAAATTTAAAAGACTGCTTCAAAGACCTCAAAGGTTTTTGAACCCTTTGAGGTCTCTAAGGGCTTATTTCAGATTTTCCGGGTTCAACCCTTTTAAATCATGCGGTACAAACAACCCCTCTTTGCGGATCAGTTCCCCGTCGAAATAGATTTCCCCGCCGCCCTGGTCGGCGATCTGGCGCATGACCATGTCCCAATGAACGTTGGAGCGGTTGCCATTATCGGCGTTTTCGTAGGCCTGCCCCGGGGTGAAGTGGAAGGAACCGGCAATTTTTTCATCGAACAGGATGTCGAGCATCGGTTTGACGATGAAAGGGTTGAAAGCGATCGCGAATTCACCGATGTAGCGGGCGCCTTCGTCGGTGTCGAGAATTTCGTTGAATTTCTCGGTCTTATCCGCTTTCGCTTCCACGATTTTCCCGTTTTCGAACTGTAGAAATACATCTGAAAAGGCGATCCCCTGGTAAATTGTGGGGGTATTGAAGCGGATGAAGCCGTTCACGGAATTTTTTACCGGGGCGGTGAATACTTCCCCGTCAGGGATGTTGTGGGCGCCGGAGCAGCCGATCACCGGGATTCCCTTGATGGAGAAACGCAAATCCGTGCCCGGCCCTTTGATGTGTACCTGGTCGGCGTTTTCCATACGTTTTTTGAGGGGCTGCATGGCGGCGTCTAACTTGCCGTAATCCATGGTGCAGACCTCGAAGAAGAAATCCTCGAAAGCGTCGCTGCTCATGCCGGCCTGCTGCGCAAACGAGGGGGTGGGGTAGCGCAGCACCACCCAGTGGGTATTGTTGACCCGCTCCTGCAAGTGCACCGGTTTGAGGATATGCTCCTGGTAGAGCTTCATTTTTTCCTGGGGTATATCGGACATCTCGTTTACGTTCAGCCCGCCGCGAACGCCAATGTATGCGTCCATGCGCTTCATCCAGGCCAGCTCCATTTCGCCGATGAGCTTCAACTGCTCCTCCCCGGCGCAGAGCAGCATTTCCCGGATCAGGCTGTAGTCTTTGATCCAAACGTAGGATTTCGCTTTTGCCGCAACGACGGTTCGCAGCAGGGCTTTTACCAGGGGATTGGGAATGTCGAAGGCTTCGATCAAGACATTTTCGCCGGGTTTCACTTTAGTGGAGTGATGCACCAGCACCTCGGCCAGTTTTTGAAAGCGCGGATCTTTCATAATCGTTATGCTCCTTTCGGTTTCGGGAGGCGCCCGTTGTTGCGGCTGGCGTCGGTCAGGCGGGCGTTGAAATCCAGCCGCCGCAGCACCAGGGGACGCATTTCCAATTCCCGTTTCAGGCGATCTTCGGTTTCATCAATTTCTAAAAGCTCCTGTTTCTCCGGGTTGGTAAAAAGACCGTAAGAGGCAATGAAAAACGAGACCTGCGCGGCATCCATGGCCTCGAATTCGAACAAGTTGACGTCCTGCCCGCTGGCCTGGATCATTTTTTTCAAAAAACCAACCGCTTCGCTTCGCAGGCCCTCGCTGACCGGGGTTTCTGTCCCACCCTGCCCCGGCCGCAGTTGAATGCGCGCCTGGAGGTAGGGTTTTTCTTCGGAGACGCTGTCGATGGCAAAACGCTCCACCCCCTGGGTTAGAATATCCATGCGCCCATCGGGATATTCTTTCAGCACCCCCACAATCCTGGCGGTGCAGCCGACCGCCCGGATTTGCTCGTTTTCGGATAGCGCGACCCCGAAAACCCGGTCCTGCTCCAGGCATTCCCGGATCATCTGCTTGTAGCGCTCCTCGAAAATGTGCAACGGCAGCGGCATATCCGGGAATAAGACCACTCCGAGGGGGAAGAGGGGGATGATGTTGGATTCGGACATTTCAGTGGTTTATCTTGTATGGTTACTATTCAGCCATTCTTGAAATGGCAGAATAATTTGATGCAAAATGGCTTTGGGCATTGGGATTATTTTGCCATGGAATCATTTTGCATTATTCTTCCTGAGAAAAGCGCATCGCCTGAATAGTTACGCTTAACTTTGTGAAATCTTAGCGTCTTCATGTCTTAGTGGCTGAATAGTAACTATCCTTCAGCCTTTATCCCTTATGGAGATCGAATACCCCGCCTTTTCGATTACCGCGACCGCCGTTTCCGGGGAAAGCGTTCCCAAAACTTGCACCTGCCGGCCGTTTAAATCGATCTTCACGTCCTCAACCCCTTCCAGGCGGCGCAGCGCGGCGTCGATGGTCATCTTGCAATGCTCGCAATTCATATTTGGAACAGTCAATCGCAGGCCGTGTTCCGCAGGCAGGGATTTTGGTTTGGGGAGAATGTAGGGGCGAAGGAAAAGAATCAATAAAACCAGGGCGGAAGCGGTTTTGAACCACCCCGGCAGGGCCTCGGCGTCGCCGCTGATCAATCCGATATCCTGCCCGGACATGCTCCATAGCATATCGACCAACCATCCAAACAGCAGGCTGCTGAATAGAATCGTTGCCAGGTAAAGCGCCAGGCTCTTTTTGCCCATCTTGCCGATCACAAACGAGAGGGTGGCGGTGCTGGTAGCCGGCCCGGCGAAGAGGAAGATAAAACCGGCTCCCGGCGACATTCCCTTCAAAATCAGGGAAGCGGCGATGGGAATAGAGCCGGTAGCGCAAACATACATGGGAACTCCTACCAGCAGCATCAAGGGGTAGGCGAGCAGGGGATTGCCGAGGTATTTTTCCACCAAAGCGGCAGGGGCAAAATAGCTGATGATCCCCCCGGTGACGGCGCCGATGATCAACCAGCGGGCGCTATCCCGCAGCAGCTCATCGAAAGAGTAGCGAAAGATTTCTTTCAGCTTCCCGGTAAGAGTCGGGGGCGCATGGGAAACCGTTGCGAGCGCGGGTTTGGCTTCAAGGCCGTGGGAAGGGCGGTTATCTAGGGTGTTCGCCAGCGCCCCGGCCAAAAGGCCGTTGAACAGCGCCGCTGCCGGGCGCAGGATGGCCAGCAGCGGGCCTAACAGGGAATAAGTGGCCAGGATGGAATCCACCCCCGTGGTGGGAGTGGAGATCAGGAAGGAGAGGATCGGGCCGCGATTGGCGCCTTGCTTTTTCAGGTGCGCCGCCACCGGGATGACCGCGCAGGAGCATAGCGGAAGAGGAATCCCGAGCAGGGAGGCTTTGACCACCGCGGCGAAATCGTTTTTCGCCAGGTGCCGGCTCACCTCTTCCTGCCGCAGGAACAGGTGCAGCAGCCCGGCAACCAGGAACCCGAAGAGCAGGTAGGGGGCCATCTCTGCCAACAGGTTCCAGGTTTCCTTCGCCAAGCCGGTTAGTATATTCACCATTTGCCAGTTTTCGATTGTTTACATTAATTTTTTGAGCGCCGCGATGACCTCGTCGTAATTCGGCTCCGTGCCGGTTTCTTTCACCAGTTGGCGGTAGCGAACCACGCCGTTTTTGTCCACCACGAACACGCAGCGGGCTAATAAACGGAGGCCTTGCATCAAAACGCCGTATTTCATGCCGAATGCCGCTTCGCGATGGTCGGATAAGACCGTGACTTTATCGATTCCCGCGGCGCCGCACCAGCGCTTTTGGGTAAAGGGCAGGTCCATGCTGATGGTCAGGATCGCCACGTCATCTCCCAGTCCGGCGGCAATCTGGTTGAAGCGGCGGGTTTCCGCGTCGCATACCCCGGTTTCCAGGGAGGGAACGGCGGAGAGAATACGCACCTTGCCGGCGAATTCGGAGAGTTTCCGGACGCTTTGGTCGATTCCCACCAATTCGCAATCCGGGGCTTTGTCGCCCTCTTTAATGTCCGTGCCCAGGAGGGGCGTGGGCTGGCCTTTCCACATCACGGTTTTTGCATCACTCATGTCAATTACCTTTCAGTTGATAGAGATTATTCGTTCCGTTGTTCTCGAAGACCATTTTTCGCTTCTATCTTCGAATTTCAATTTTACGGCTTCGAGGCAGGTCAGTCAAGGCGTTTTCTTTTTACGCTTGACAAACTATCTGGCGCGGCCTATTTTTGCCAACTCATGACAAGTAAATCACTCAAAGATTAACATATATCAGGAGATTCACCATGGCTCACGAACTGCCCCCCTTGCCGTACCCCAATAATGCGCTGGAACCCTATATCGATGAACGCACCATGCAAATCCACCACGACCTGCACCACGGCGGGTACGTGAAAAACCTGAATACCGCCCTGGAAAGCCACCCGGATTTGCAAAAGTTGAGCATCGAGGAGTTGCTGATGAATTTGAACCGCGTGCCGGAATCCATCCGCAACGCGGTGCGCAACAATGGCGGCGGCCATCTCAACCATACCATTTTTTGGAAGCTGATGGCTCCCAACGCCGGCGGCCAGCCGGCCGGCGCCCTGGCGGAAGCGATCAACAAGAGCTTCGGCGGCTTCGAGAAGTTCAAAGAAACGTTCTCCAACGCGGCCATGACCCGCTTCGGCTCCGGCTGGGCCTGGCTGGTGAAGAACCCCAACGGTTCCCTGGAAATTCTCTCCACCGCCAACCAGGATAACCCCATCTCCGAAGGAAAATTTCCGGTAATGGGTCTTGACGTATGGGAACACGCCTATTACCTGAAGTACCAAAACCGCCGTGCGGAATATGTAACTAACTGGTGGAACGTGGTCAATTGGGATGAGGTGGCGAAGCGATTCTCCGGATAAGATATTGTTCTCTTGCAGGATATATGGAAATCAAAAATGCCCGGGTTTTGCCCGGGCATTTTTGCTACAACCTTACAAGAAACTGTTTTAATGATAATTTTTGCCGCTTTATTTCTTCACCGAAACGACAATTATCTGGGTAATCTCGGTAACGACCTTGTCGCCCGCCTTAAGCTGATCGAGATTTTTTACATCATCCTGAACCCGCAGCGTAAGGGGAACACCATCGGAACCCACTACGGTCAACATGCGACTTGCAGCATCGACCGCCTCCACGGTGTTGATCATCTGTTGAGCATTGACGATCCTGATGCTCTCCCCTTCCTGTCCCACCGCTTTTAGCGAGGCGTCATCGGGGATTACCTCGCCCGGGGCGGCAACGTACGAGACCTCTTTTTGATAGATGGTCATGGTCACGTTATCTCCCGCCTTGAGATTCTCTAAGGGAACCGCGGGATTTTTGACCGTCAAAGTCTGGCTGCTGCCGGTTTCATCTTTTAATGTTACGGTTCTCGCCTGGTAATCCACTGCCTCCACGACGGCGCTGAGGGTCGTTTCGAATGAACGTTCCACGCCGGGTTCTTGCGCAGGTTTTTCCTGGTCTGCGGTTTCAGCGGGTTTCTGGCCCTGCCCACAACCCGCGGCCAGCAAAACCAATAGAAAGGCAACAATTGGGGGGAATATGAATTTTTGAAAACGCATTTTTACTCCTCCGGTTATGAGTTTATACAGATCAACAAAACGAATATAATGCCGGGCAGATTATAAACATAGATGCAATTTGATTTTTTTTAGATCACCCCTGGGCGTTCATGCTCCGGCCATATCCTATCGCGCGTCCAGGGAGAGCTTCACCCGCACTTCCCCGTTTTCTGCACCGGCCTGGATATCTACATCCTGCAAAAAAATTCGCAGCTCTTCGATTCCCCCGTTCACAATCAGGCGGTCTTTGATAGCGGCCGCCCGGCCCTGCGCCAGCGCGCGCAGCTCGCTTTCGGAAGCCGGGTAATTCGCCAGCAGTTGGTGGTAAGTGCTGTCCGCTATCGCTGTTTCCCGCTGCTCCCGGGGGATTTTTTTGCCGGATTCATCCTTTTCCGGCAGCAGCAAGAAGGGATCTTCTTGAAAAGCAGCGCTGTAGAGCTTGAACAAGCGTTCCCGCCCGGTTTTTGTCAATTGAGTCAAATCGAAATTGCCTCCCTCGGGGTTGATTTGCGCTGCAATTGCCCGTGCCGCCAGCGCCTCGCGATCCGCGGAGGGGGCGGCGGCGCCCCGCAGGTCTAATTTCAGGTTGGGGCGCTCGTTCAGCGCCTTCGCAAGGCTGTCGAGTTTGGCCTGCTGGGCGGCGTTTAAGGAATCCGCTCCCGGGGAAAAGCTCACAAAGTCCAAATCCTCCCCGCTGCCGCCCAAAAGGCCTCCCAACAGCTTAAAAGGCGAGGTTACCGCTTTCACCAACAGATTGAGCAGCGCTTTCAACACGATGGGCATGAGGCTGAATTCGGGGTCGTCGAGGCTGCCCTTCACCGGGATGTCGAGGTCGATCACCCCGTTGGAATCCTTCAGCAGCGCGATAGCCAGGCGCAGCGGCAGGCTGGTGGCGTCGGGGCTTTCTACTTTTTCGCCCAGGGTCAACTGGTCGAGGATAATGCGGTTCTCACCGATCAGATAGCGTTCCGAAAGTACATAGTGCAGGTCCAGGTGCAGCTTGCCTTTGTCGATTTTGTACCCCGCAAACTTGCCGGAATAGGGCGTGAAAGTGGTCAGCTCGATGTTTTGAAAATTGATGAGAATGTCGGTATAAGCCTGTTCGCTGAGGGGATTGATCTGCCCGCTGATGGTCGCCGGGGCGTATTTATCAACTTTCCCGGCCAGGTCAACATCGGCGCGGGCAAGCTGTTCGGAGGAAAGCCCCTTGATGGTCCCGTTCAACTCCTGAATGCTGACCGCGAAATTTGGGGTCAGGGAGAGGTCGGAAAAGTCCAGCCAGCCGTCGATGACGCGCACCTGGCCGATGCGCGTGGAGGTTACGCCCGTGGAGTCCTCCCCGCCCGGCTCCCGCAAGGCCGGTTGGGCGCTATCCGCCGCCAGGCTGTCGGCTTCAACCCCGAGAATGTGCTGAATATTGGTGATGCGATCCGGGCCGATAACCATACGGATATAGGAGCGCCGCGCCACGATTTCATCCATCGCCAGGGAAGGCGGCTGGGAGCGGTAGTCGATGCGTTTCATATCCAGCCGGCCCCAGCGCAGAAAATCCTGGTTGAGCGCCCGGTCGCTCGCCCGCACTCTTTCCAGCCAGACGTCGCCTTTGAAATCCATTGAAGCCTGCTCCTCGTGCAGCGCATAGTTTGTATGGCCGGCCAGCGAGAGCACGCCGGATTTAATATCCAGCTCGCCGAAGGCATTCAGGTAGGGCTGGAAGGGCGGCAGCGCCAGGCTGTCCACCCGCACTTCCAGGGCGGCCGAGAGCGGTTCCGGAATATAACTGCCCTGGGCGGTGATGCTGCCGCCCTCTTTCAGGCGCAGCGAAAGCTCCAGCTGCGCCGCCTCTGCATGGGATGACTCACCCCTCTGTTCCGCCACGCCATAAACGTAATTTTCCAGGGACAGCCGCAAGGGGACAAATTCCAACTGCGCGAAGGGAGCGGTGGTACGGTCTTCCACTTGCAGGGTATAATCTTCCACCGCAATCTTGCCGATGGCCACCTGCCACGGGACGGTGGTATCCGCCGGGGCGAGGGGATCGGGTTTGGGCAGGAAGAGGGTGCTGAGGGTGAAAGTGCTATCGGCCTGGTAGGCGCCAAAAATTTTACCGGAAGCGCTGCGCATCTCCCCGATCCGCAAAATACCCCGGTAAATTTCCGCTTCCAGGCCGGCAACGGTGATATTGGGCATCCACAGGGCTTCCGAGCTATCCCGCCGGTCGATAATTCGCAGCGATTGCAGGGAGCCGCTGCCGTTGCGGATGTTGAACAGTCCCGGCTGCGCGGAAAAATCAAGTTCGTAATCCGCCTGGAAGTCGGCCAGCCCCTCGGTAATTTCAAAATCGAACATATCCCGGATATATTCCCACACCGTGCGCCCCCGCAGGCCGCTGAGGGCCAGGTTGCCGGCGGAACGAAAAGGGAAAACGCTGATGTTTCCCCGCCATTTCAAACCCTCGCCCTTGTCGGTGGCGGCCTCGAACCGGTAAACCCCTTCTTCATCCGGGCGGGTGGCAAAATCCTGCAGGGAGAGGTCCAGGGAATCCAGCCGCGCCGTGAACGGGGTGATTCTCTGGCGGTCTTCGTAAACCATTTCGGCCTGGTCGATCAGCAGGTGATCGATGAACACCGTGGCCGAAGATTCCTCTTCGGCCGGCGCTGCCGGTTGCTCATCTTCTGCAGGCATTATATCCTCAAAGTTGGCGGAGCCATCGGCGCGGTTGAGAAACCGCAGGTAGGGAGATGACAGACGGATTTCCGAAAAAGTGTAACCCCCGCGAAACAGGGAACTAACTTCAAAGTTGATGTATAGCTCCTTGAAGGCAATCAACCGTTCCTCGTCGCGGTCGGCCAGGCTGAAATCCTGCAGGGTGGCGGAAAGCGCAAAGGGGTTGGCGGATACTTTGCCGAGGGTAACCGGGCGGCCGGTGTATTCGGAAATTGCTTCGACTAATTTCGGTTTTAGGAGGCGGGGAAGAGCGAAGAAACCGAACAGTGCATATAACGCCAGAATAATGGCGGCGATGATAGCGATTTTTTTTGAGCGTTTCATGGCGGGCGCGTGCCTGTTATAACGATTGAAAAATGTTTATGGAATCATTGAAAATTGAATCGGCAAGGGGGGAGTTGTGCTTTTTATTCATCATCGCTGCTCACCACGTCCTGCCATTTTTTTACCTGAACATTGGCCTCGTTGATCTCCTTCAAAAGCTGCAATTGTTGGGGATCATTCGGGGGGATTTCTTTCATCCGGCGTTTGGCGAGGTCGATTTTGGCCTGGTAGCGGGCAATTTTGATTTGTTTGATGCAATCTTGCAGATACAGCGCCGGTTTGTGGAATTCCCGGTTGCTCTGCTCCAACTCTCGCAGCAGCAGGGTTTTTACAGCCTCGCCAGGGATGTTTTCCAGCACGAAATGCAGCAGGTTGGGGGCGCCGGAATGCTCCCCGCTTTCCCGCCGAGATTTGATCAATGCGAACAGCTCCCGGAATTCCGGGTTCAAAAAATCATCTTCCTGCAAATGGTTGAACACGTACTCGTGGATATCCTTAAAATAACTGATCAAAAGCAGAATCACGTCTTTTTCCCCGCCCCAGGCCCCGGTAAAAACCAGCGGCGCTTTCGCCGCGCTCTCCGCAGCCGTGGGCGCCGCGGCCGGGGAATCCCCTCCTTCTCCGCCCCGCTCCCTGAATTGATCCCGTTGCCGCCGGGCTTTTTGGCGGCGCTGGAATTCATTCAGCAGGGTAGTAGGGGGCACCTGCAACTGTTCGGCGATCTTTTCCAAGTAAAAACCGCTGCGGATGGCGTCCTGCATGGGCAGCAGCATCTCCAGCGCTTCCGCAACCGCCCGGGAGCGCTCCGCCGCTTTTTGCAGATCATATTTTTGATTGAGGATGGATAAGCGGAAAGCCAGGTAATCCTTAGCCTCTTTTAAAAGCACCAGGAACGCTTCTTTTCCGTTCGCCTTCACGAAACTGTCCGGGTCTTCGCCGGCCGGCAGGATGAGCGCCTCCACTTCTAACAGTTGCTGGAACAGGATTTCCCCTCCCCGCACCGCGGCGTTGATTCCCGCGGTATCCGCGTCATAACACAAATAGACCCGGTTGGTGTAGCGGCGGATCAGGCGGGCGTGCTCCTCCGTGAGGGCGGTGCCGCTGGTGGCGACCACGTTGCGAATGCCGGCCTGGTAGAGTTGCAGGAAATCCATGTACCCTTCCACGAAAATCACCGCCCCGCTCTCCCGGATCGCTTCTTTGGAGAAATACAGCCCGTAGAGAATGCGGCTTTTCTGGTAAACCGGCGATTCCGGAGAATTCATATATTTGGGGGAATTCGGTTCATCCAGCAGCTCCCGCCCGCCAAAGCCGATTACTTTGCCCGACTGGTTGTGGATGGGAAACATCAGGCGGTTGCGGAAGCGGTCGAACAGTTTGCCGGATTTTTCACTCTCTAATAGCAAGCCCAGTTTTTTATAGGGATTCAGGGAGAACCCGTTCCGCTCCAGGTATTTCAGCAGCCCGTCCCACTCCCCGGAAGCGTAGCCCAATTTGAATTGCTCCCGGGTTTCCGCGCTGATTCCGCGCCGTTGCAGATACTCCTGCACCGCCGCGGGGGCATGTTTCAATTGCTGGTGATAAAAACCCTCGGCAACTTCATTGGCGCGAAAAAGCTGTTCGTTTTCGCTCTCCTGTTTCTTAGCCTCCTGGGAAACAGGGATTTTAATCCCGGTTTCATCGGCTAAGCGTTTGACGGCGTCCACGAAACTCAAATTTTCATAACGCATCAGGAACGTGAACACGTTGCCGCCGGTTCCGCAGCCGAAGCAATGGAAAATCTGTTTTTCCGGATTGACTGAAAAAGAGGGGGTTTTCTCGGTATGAAAAGGGCACAAACCCAGGTAATTACGTCCTCGTTTCTTGAGGGTTACGTAGCGCCCGATTACGTCCACAATATTAACCGATTCGCGGATACGCTCGATGATCGGTTCGGGAATTACGGCCATGCTTTATACCCGGTAAGGTTAATCGTTAAAGCTCCCTATCCCGCCAGGGGCAGGTTAAAAACTATCATTTGCTTGCGCATCAATTTACGAAAGTGAAAACTCAGAAAACAACAAAATTGCTGCATCGCATTTTTATGGTGCCTCAAGCAGTCCTTGACATTGCTACAATACTTTCGTACACTTTCGCCGTGATTCGCATTGTTTACTGAATATTGACGTCAGCCTTTTTGCTTATCGCATATAAACCCGGTCGTTTGCATTTTAGAGGCAGCATTTCCACAATTTTAGGCTTCCATCGTTTCATTCCCAGGGGGCTTTGTGCAGGCCCCGGTTTTAATCTTTGGTTATCCTATCTTCGATGCAGTTGAGGGGACGAGAACCCAAAGTCGCCAAATCAACCCCTACCCAGGAGGTACCATGCGTAAACTCCGTATCGGCATTATCGATCTTGTCACTAAAGCCCCGACCCGGGCTTTGTACGCCCGGCTGATGAACGCCAACATGGCCAGCATCATGCCCCAGGTTATTGCGGTCTGGTGTGAAGAAGAAGGACACGAGGTCACATTTATTTGTTACACCGGCTTCGAGGACCTGGCCAAAATGCTGCCGCAGAACCTGGACCTGGTTTTCATCGGGGCGTTCTCGCAGGCGGCGCAGCTTTCTTACGCGATGAGCAACTTCTTCCGCTCCCGGGGGGCCATCACCGTGCTTGGCGGGCCCCATGCGCGCTGCTATCCCCAGGACGCGCAAAAGTATTTCGACTACGTGCTGGGTTTTACCGACAAGAGCGTAATTCGGGAGCTTTTGCAAGATTGTTCGCCGCAGCGGTCTTACGGCATTCACCTTTCGGCGGAGCGGCAGCCGGCCACGCTGCCCGGGGTGCAGGAGCGCTGGAAATTCATCGAACCGACCCTGCGGAAAGCTCCCACCATCAAAATCGTTCCCATGCTCGGCAGTTTAGGATGCCCGTACACGTGCAGTTTTTGCATCGATTCGGTGGTGCCCTACCAGCCGCTCGATTTCGAGGTGATGAAAGCAGACCTGCGCTTCCTGTTGCAGAAATTCCCCCGCCCGCGGATAGCCTGGCACGATCCCAATTTCGGAGTTCGCTTCGATGATTACATGGATGCCATCGAAGAAGCCGCGCCTCCCGGGAGCATCGATTTTATTGCCGAGAGCAGTTTGTCGCTGCTGGCGGAGCCGCACCTCGTGCGCCTGAAGCGGAACGGTTTCAAAGCCATTTTACCGGGAATCGAATCCTGGTATGATCTGGGCAACAAGTCGAAGACCGGCAAAATGACCGGCATGGACAAGGTTCAGCAGGTTGCCGATCACGTCAATATGATCCTGCGATACATCCCCTATATCCAGACCAATTTTGTGCTGGGACTTGACGTGGATGAAGGGCCGGAGCCTTTTGAACTGACCAAACGCTTCGTGGACCTGGCTCCCGGGGCATTCCCCGGTTATTCGCTGCTCTCCGCTTTTGGGCAGGCTGCGCCGCTCAACCTGGAATACCAGCGCGCCGACCGGGTTATTCCCTTCCCGTTCCATTTCTTGAACAACAATCAAGCCATGAACGTGAAACCGAAAAATTATTCCTGGCCGGATTTCTACGACCGGGTCATCGATTTGACCCGCTACACCTTCTCCTGGCGGGCAATTTACAGACGCTACCGGGCCATGGAGGAGACGATTCCGAAGTGGATGAACGTGGTGCGGGCGGTATCCTCGGAAGGATTCGGGCGGATCGCGTACTTTACGAATTTACGCCGCCTGCTGGATACCGACCGGCAGCTCCGCAGCTACTTCGAGCGGGAAAGCACGGAATTGCCGCAGTTTTATATCGACCGGGTGCGAAAGGACCTGGGAGCGATGTGGCAATGGCTTCCGGAAGGAGCGCTGCACCACGATCCCAACGCCTATCTCCATTCCCAGAAAGCGACTGCCGCAACGCCGGTGAGCCTGGTCGCCGCCGGGAGTATGCCCCCGGAGGCCCGGCCCGGCGGTAACGGCGCGCTCCAAACTCCCGCCCCGGCCCGCCCCATTGTTACGTAAAAGGCCGGGGGGTTCGACCGGAAAAAAACATAAACAAAACGCCGCTTGCCGTTGATCGGCAGGCGGCGTTTTGTTTTGGTGCGCCTGCGGAGGAGGACATTCCCTGCGCCCGGCGTCGCGTATCAATACTTGCAATCATTTTTGAATCGCTGTATATTTCCCATCCAATTCAACCACGGCGATCCAATTTACCGGACACCGTCCAAAGTACACTATCTAAAAGGGGAATCAGGATGAACCCGGAGCCGAAGCAAGTCCAGCAGCAAATCAACATCGAGCTACCTCCCGAACAAGCCGAAGGCACTTATTCAAATATGGCGATCATTACCCACTCGCCGGCTGAATTTGTAATCGATTTTACCCGGATTTTGCCGGGCGTTCCCAAGGCGCGGGTGCTTTCCCGGGTGATTATGACCCCGCAGCACGCCAAATCGCTGATGCTGGCGCTGGATGACAACATCAAGAAATACGAAAGCCAGCACGGGGAAATCAAAGTGCAATTAGGCCAGAACCAGGGCAAGATGTTCGGCTTTCAATCTCCCCATAGTGATAAGAAGTGATGTCCTCATTGCCAGAAAATATCCGGCGGGTGCAGAAAGCCATCGAAACGGCGGCGGCCAGGCAGCAGAAAACGCCGGATGCCGTCACCCTGGTGGCCGTTACCAAGACGCATCCGGCTGCGCTGGTCAACCAGGCCATCCGGCTGGGAATCCGGCATGTCGGCGAAAATCGCATTCAGGAAGCCCGTTTGAAACTGCCCCAGGTGGACCGCGCCGCTACCCGCCACTTTATCGGGCATCTGCAGCGCAATAAAGTGAAATACGCGGTCAAACTGTTCGATATTATTCAATCGGTGGATAACATCGGCCTGGCAGAAGAGATCAACGCCCGCTGCGCCAAGATTTCCCGGAAAATACCGGTGCTGGTGGAAGTAAATACCAGCGGGGAATCCTCCAAATTCGGCTGCCTGCCCGGCGAGGCGCTGACGCTGTTGAAGGCTCTCGACCGTCTGCCCAACCTCTCTCCCCGGGGATTTATGACCATTGCCATCTTCAGCGAAGACCCGGAAAGGGTGCGGCCCTGTTTTAAACTCCTCAAAGAGATTTTTGATGAGGCGCAAGGGTTGCCGCTGGAAAATGGTAATATTAACACCCTTTCGATGGGGATGTCTTCCGATTATGAAATTGCAATAGCAGAGGGCGCTACGATGGTGCGCATCGGGACGGCGATTTTCGGGGAGCGCCAGGAGCAGGCAGAAGAGTTGGCCGATTGAAGAATTGACTGATCTTGCAAGTTTACTGTACCATACCCCCTCCTGTGGCGGCAATCTCGAATGCCTTAAAAAATTGTTATTTTTCTCGCGGCAATGAATTAAATTCTTCTCATTACACGATAAAGTGAATATAAATGAACCATCGTAACCGATGACCGATCTACCAATTTTAAAAGGAGTCCCGATTTGAAGCTCACCCCTTTGGAAATTCGCAACCAGGAGTTCCGGAAAACCCTGCGGGGGCTGGACCCGCTGGAAGTGCAGACTTTTTTGGAAATGGTTTCGGAGCAATACGAGCAATTGGTGGAAGAGAATAAATCCCTGGGGCGGCGCATCGTGGAATTAGAAACCAGGCTGCAAGATTACCAGGCGAATGAGAAAAACCTCCGGGAAACCCTCATCAACGTTCAGGAAGTGAAAAAACAGTCCGAGGAGAGCAGCCGCCGCCAGGCCGATTTTGTTGTCAAGGAAGCAGAGTTGAAGGCCCTGGAAATCCTGGAAAACGCCCGCAAGCAAACCCGCCAGATCCGGGAGGAAGTAAGCTGGCTGAAGGCGCAGAAAGAATCGTTTATCAACCGCCTGCGCCATATCCTGGTCTCGCAGATCGAGCTCCTCTCGGTAATGGAAATCGACGACGTGGTGCCTCAGGAGGCGCTGGATTCGCTGCGAAACCTGAAAACCCGCAAGCTTTCTCAAAGCCGCCCGGCGGAAATTCCGCAGCAGGAGCCGCCGGCGCTCGAAGAACCGGCCGCCCCCGACGCGGAACTGGAAAAAGCGTTCGAATCTGTGGATGACGCCCTGCCGGAATTGGAAAACCTGGAAGACGCTGCGGACGCCGAAACCCGCATCATCCAGCGGATGAATTCCCAGGAAACCGAAGAAATACCCGCCCGGCCCCCTCAAAAGAACAAGGGTGGAGAGGCTATCAGCGATGAGGAAATCAATAATTTTTTCAAAAAAGGCATCCAAATTGACGAGCTTATCAAAACTATCAATAAAAAAGGACAGGACAAATGAAACTAAAGGGATTTAGGCCAGGTGGTGGTTACGCCAGGACCCTCGGTGGAAAAAAGACTTATAAAATTTCCGGGCCTGGCCGGTTCAATCGCTTTAAAAAAATGCTGCGCCTGCCCGCGCTGCTGGCAGCGCTGGCGCTGTTTAGCCAATGCGGGGGATCGCGTTATTTAAGCATGGAAGAAGTGAAAAAGGAACAGTCCGTAAAGCTCTACCTGAGAAACGGCAAAGTAGAGGAGGGAATTGTTACCGGGAATTCCGCCTCCGAGTTGACCCTCATCAGCGCGGCGGATCACCAGAGCCATACCTACACGGCCACGGAGATCAGCCGGGTGGAGCCCTCGGCCACTTATTACGATTACCAGGCGTATCCTATCAGCGGCGCGGAAATCGAGAAGTATAAAGGCAGCCGCAATGCCTGGGCGTATGGCGTGGGGGGCGCCGTGCTGGGGGGGCTGGTCGGCCTGGCCATCAACTATCCGATCTGGGTGGCCAACGACGACCCTCCGCCGCTATTAGGCGCGGGAATAGGAGCGGTGGTGGGCAGTATTTACTTCGCCACCCGGGGCATTAAAAAAGATCAGCAGACGGCCGTCCGGCAGGTACGCTACCTGCGGGAACGGGAAAACGAGTTGGAGAAAGAAAAACAAAGCGAAGAAGAACGGTTGCGGGAGATCGAGCGCCAGAAAGAAGAATTGCGCAAAAAGTTAGAAGAGAAGAAAAAGAAAAATGGCGTCGGTTCGGAAAACCCGTAGGCAAAAGCCGGTAACCGGCTTTCCGGAAGCATACCCCTAAGGCGAAAGGCTCCTGGTTCCCCGGGCCTTCAGCATTCATTTTATACGGAGCGGCAATGAGCGAATTGAAGAAAAAAGTGGATGAAGCGATCGGCTATATAAGAACCCATGCGGCAACAACCCCCGCTGTGGGGATTGTGCTGGGAACCGGCCTGGGCGAGCTGGCAAAGGAAATTGACTCGGAGGCCGTTTTATCTTATGAAGATATTCCTCATTTTCCGGTGTCCACGGTGGAATTTCATGCCGGCAAGCTGTTCCTGGGCACAATTTCCGGTCGCCCGGTAATAGCCATGCAGGGGCGGTTTCATTATTATGAAGGCTACTCCATGCAGCAGATTACTTTCCCGATCCGGGTAATGAAATACTTAGGTGTGAAGACCCTGTTAATCTCCAATGCCTGCGGGGGTATGAACCCGCTGTTTCGCAAGGGCGACCTGATGATCATAGATGACCATATCAACCTGTTAGGCGACAATCCCCTTATCGGGGTAAACGACAGCGAGTTCGGGCCCCGTTTCCCGGATATGTCCGAACCCTACAGCCGCCGTCTCATCCTCCTGGCGGAAGACATCGCCCTGCAAGAAAAAATCCGGGTGCAGAAAGGGGTTTTCGTGGCGGTTCCGGGTCCCAACCTGGAGACCCGGGCGGAGTACCGCTTTTTGCGCACCATCGGGGCGGACGTGGTGGGGATGTCCACCGTCCCGGAAGTGATCGTCGCCCGGCACATGGATATGGAGGTGTTCGGCGTCTCCGTCATCACCGATGAGTGTTTCCCGGACGCGCTGCAACCGGCGGACATCGATGATATTATCCGCACCGCCAACGGCGCGCAGCCCAATCTTACCCTGCTCATGAAGCGGCTGATCGAAAAACTTTGACTATTTAAGGAGTGGATTGGTGGAGTGTTGGATTGATGGTTGGATGGCTGGATGGCTGTGGTGGTGAATGGCTAAATTGCTGTCAAACCATTCAATCATTCAACCATTTAACCATCCAACTATTCAACCATCCAGCCAATACTCCAAACAAATTGGTTCGTCATGGAGAATTTTTCCCTGCATCCCCTGGGCAAGATATTGATCGGGGTGGGGCTGGTGATCGTTCTGGCGGGAATCGCGCTGATGTTCGCGGATAAAATTCCCCTCATCGGCAAATTGCCCGGCGATATTGTGGTGCGAAAGAAGAATTTTACTTTTTATTTTCCCATAACCACCCTGGTGGTATTAAATTTGGCGCTTTGGCTGATTATCTGGCTGATTGGGAAGATTAAGTGAAAAGTGAAAAATGAAAAGTGAAAAGTAGGTCCCGCCACGCGGGTGGCCCCTTTTGGGGAATGGGGGAGCGCGCCCGCTTGCCATCGTTTTGACGCATTCCCGCTTTTTCCTTTTGCCGTTTTTCTTCTCACTTCCACTTTAAACCGTCAGGATTGGACGATATGTTCAAGGAATTCAAAGAAAAAACCTCGATTACTCAATTAGAAGAGCAAATCCTGGACTTCTGGAAAACCCACGATATTTTCCATAAAAGCATCAAACTGCGGGAAAACCGGCCTCTCTACATTTTTTACGAGGGGCCGCCCACGGCCAACGGCCGCCCCGGCATTCATCACGTGCTCAGCCGCACTATTAAAGACGTCATCTGCCGTTTCAAGACCATGAGCGGCTTCCAGGTGCCCCGCAAGGCCGGGTGGGATACCCACGGCCTGCCGGTGGAGATCGCCGTGGAAAAAGAGCTGGGGCTTACCCAGAAAAACCAGATCGAATCCTACGGCATCGAAAAGTTCAACACCGCGTGCCGCAACCTGGTCAATAAGCACATCGAAATGGAAGGGGGCTGGCGA
This sequence comes from uncultured Calditrichaceae bacterium, assembly GCA_964522165.1. GTDB lineage: Bacteria > Calditrichota > Calditrichia > RBG-13-44-9 > J075 > JABWBP01. The sequence continues at coordinate 7,363 of CAZFVV010000052.1, read as the reverse complement.
AAGCTGACCGACCGGATGGGCTACTGGCTGGATTTGGACGAAGCCTACATCACTTACCACAATGAGTACGTGGAATCGGTCTGGTGGGCGCTGAAGCAGATTTTCGACCGGGGGCTGATTTACAAGGATTTCAAAATCGTTCCCCAATCGCCCACCATCGAAACGCCGCTCAGCTCCCACGAGCTGTCCCAGGCTTACAAAGAGGTGCAGGACCCCAACTGCTTCATCAAAGTGAAGGTGGTTTCCTCTCCGCAGAAAGCCCTGGAAGACGCGCAATTGCTGATCTGGACTACCACCCCCTGGACGTTGATCTCCAACGTGGCCGCGGCGGTGGGGGAGAACATCGATTACCTGCTGGTGAAAAATACCCGCAAGATCAAGCAGGGCGAGGATCACCGGGTGGTGGAGGATAAATTATTGCTGGCCTCCTCCCGGGTGGACGTGCTGGAAGGCGAGTTCGAAGTGCTGGAAGTCTTCAAGGGCAAAGACCTCCTGGGCACGGTGTACCAGCAAATTTTCGATTTCCTGCCCATCGACCGCGGGAAGTATCCCAATGCCCTTACCCTTCTGCCGGGCAGTTTCGTCTCCACGGAAGAGGGTTCCGGCATCGTTCACCTGGCCCCCGCCTTCGGGCAGGATGATTACGAGATGTCAAAACTCTTCAACCTGCCCATCCTCCAGCCGGTGACCCCGGGCGGGCGGTTCAGCGATGGGGTAGGGGAGTTTTCCGGGAGAACCGTCAAAACTTTCACCTACGGCGACGGCCGCACCGAAGAAGGGGTGGATAAAGAGGTGATCCAGGCCCTGAAGCGCATGGGCAAGATTTACCGCGCCAGCTACGATTACGTGCACAGCTACCCGCACTGCTGGCGCACCGGCAACCCGGTGATCTATTTTGCGCGGGAGTCCTGGTTCATCAATTCCCCGGCGTATAAAGAGAAAATGGTTGAGTTGAACCGGCGGATCAACTGGCAGCCCCCGGAAATCGGAAGCGGGCGCTTCGGCAACTGGTTAGAAGAGGTGAAAGAGTGGGCGCTTTCCCGCGACCGCTACTGGGGAACTCCCCTGCCCATCTGGGTAAGCGAAGACGGGGAAGATATGTTCGCGGTCGGCTCGATTGCGGAATTGAAGGAGGGCATCTACGAGCACCCCGACGGCCGCTGCATTCCCGCGGCGGAGCTGCCGGAGATCGATCTTCACCGCCCCTTCGTGGACCGCATCGTGTTCCGGCGCAACGGGAAAACCTATCGCCGCACCCCGGAAATCGTGGACGTCTGGTTCGACTCCGGGGCGATGCCCTTTGCCCAATTTCACTATCCCTTCGAGAACAAGGAACTGTTCGAGAGCAGTTTCCCGGCGGATTTCATCGCCGAGGGGGTGGATCAAACCCGGGGATGGTTTTATACCCTGCATAACATCGCCGCGGCGCTGTTCGGCAAACCGGCGTTCAAGAATATCATCGTCAACGACCTCATTCTGGATAAAACCGGCCAGAAAATGAGCAAATCCAAAAGCAACGTGGTGGAACCCTTCGAGGTGATCAACGCCTACGGGGTGGACCCGCTGCGCTGGTATTTGATGGCCACCACCAACCCCTGGCTGCCCAAGCGCTTCGATCCCCAGGGAATCGAAGAGGTTTATCGCAAATTTTTCGATACCCTGCTGAATACCTACGCATTTTTTGCGCTCTACGCCAACATCGACCGGTTCGACCCGGCATCGACCCCCGTCGCGGTGGAAAAGCGCCCGGAGGTGGACCGCTGGATCATCTCCCGGCTTTATACCCTGGTGGAGGAAGTGCGCGAGCGCATGGAAAACTACGATATTACCCGCGCCGCCCGTCCCATCTCCGATTTTGTAATCGACGACCTCTCCAACTGGTACGTGCGCCGCAACCGCCGGCGTTTCTGGAAAAGCGGCGAGAGCAGCGATAAGCTGGCCGCCTACCATACCCTCTACGAAGTTCTGCTGACCCTCAGCAAACTGGCGGCGCCGTTGATCCCCTTCGTCGCCGAGGAGCTTTACCAGAATCTCCGCACCGGGGATATGCCGGAAAGCGTGCACCTGGAGGGTTTTCCGGCGCTCAGCGCGGCCCAAAAAGCGTTGCGCGATTCGCAATTAGAAGAAAAAATGGAGGCCGCCCAGAAGGTGGTGCGGGTAGCCCGCGCCCTGCGCAACGACACCAAACTGAAAGTGCGCCAGCCCCTCCGGGAACTGGTGGTTTCCAGTTCCAGCCGCTCTACCCTGGAAGCGGTCGGGAACATGGCGGATATTATCAAGGAAGAGATCAACGTTAAAACCGTCACCGTAACGGAGCGGTTGGATGAACTGGTCAGCCGCCGGGCGAAGCCGAATTTCAAAGCGTTGGGACCGCGCTTCGGCAAGCAGATGAAGGCTGTCGCGGAGACCGTTCAATCCTGGGAAGACCGGGAAATCAACGAACTGGAGAAGAACGGGCAATTGGGTATCTCCCTGGAGGGCCGTGAGGAAGTTATTCATGTACAGGACGTGGAAATTTACGATCTCCAGAAAGGGAGCCTGGCGGTGGCGCGGGAAGGCAGCCTGGTAGTGGGGTTGGATACCGTGGTGACCCCGGAATTGGAGATGGAGGGGATTGCCCGGGAATTCGTCAACCGCATTCAAAATTTGCGCAAGGATTCCAATTTAGAGGTGTTGGACCGCATCAGAATCTTTTACCAGGCCCCGGAAAAGATCGACCGGGCGGTGCGGCAGATGTGCGAGTACATCAAATCCGAAACCCTGGCAATTGAACTGCAAAACCGCCTCCCCGGCGGCCGCCGCGGGGTAGATATTGCCATCGACGCGGAGACCTTCCCGGTGCTCATTGAAAAGGTGGAAAATTGAAAAATGCTAATTTAGCTGTTTGCATTTGAACAAAAACTTATTACTTTTGGCGAATTCAAGGAATAAACCAGGATAAATTGGAGCAGGAGCCTTATGAGCGAGCGTAAAGCCAAAACGAAAATAGTTGCCGATAGTACCCCGGTTCAAGAAGCGATTTCCCGAAAAACCTATCTCACGGATGAGGAACTGGAATATTTCCGAAAACTCATCCTTAAAAGGCGAGGCGAGGCGTTAGAGGATATCGACCAGATGAACAGCCGCCTGGAAGACGCCCAGGAGCAGGCGGAAGGTTATACTTACCACATGGCCGATTCGGGCACCGATGCGATGGAACGGGAGATGCTCTACCTGATGATTTCCCGCCAGCAGAAATTCGTAGGCTACTTAGATCGCGCCCTGGAGCGCATCAAACAGAAAACCTACGGAGTTTGCAAGATTACCGGGAAACCCATTCCCAAAGAGCGACTGGAAGCAGTTCCCCACACGGAAACCACCGTGGAAGCCAAGCTGGAAGAAAAGAAGAAAAATACCAACGTGGGGAAGGCGGAGAGCAGTGGCCGGGTTGAATATCAGGAAGAAGATTCTTGATAGATTCCCGAAACTAATCTTTGAGAGGCATGTGATGGATGAGAAGAGAATCGAGCATTTTAAGAACGTTCTGATCGAGAAGCGCACCGAGGTATTTGAACGAATCGAAAGGTTGCGTGAGATAACCTTAGAATCGAACTACCGGGACAGTTACGGCGATCATTCCGGCTATGCCTTTCACATGGCCGACCAGGGAACCGACGCGATGGAGCGGGAAAAAGCATTTCTGTTCCTTTCCCGGGAAGAAAAGTATTTTCAGCAGATCGAGCAGGCGTTGCAGCGGATCGATTTGCATGAATATGGCATTTGCCGGGTCTGCGGAGGCGAGATCGATGAAAAACGGCTTGAAATCGTGCCCACCACCCGGATTTGTGTTCCCTGTAAGCTGAAAGAATCCCAGGCAAAGGCGTAGCATGATCGAAAAAAGTTTCCTGGTAAACAGAAAAGTGATTGGCACCCTCCTGATTGTGCTGCTGGTTTTTTTGCTGGACCAGGCTACCAAGTTTCTGGCGATTGTCTATCTGCAGCCGCACGGTTCTATTGCGTTGTTAGGTGATTTTCTGCGCCTCACCTATGTCGAAAATCCCGGCATGGCTTTCGGGATCGAAATTGACAATAAAATTTTATTCAATATCTTATCCATCTTTGCCGTTCTGGTCATTTTTTATTATCTCTTCAAGCTCCGCTCGCACGTTTTCATGCGGATTTCCTTTGCGGTAATCCTGGGGGGGGCATTCGGCAACCTGTTCGACCGCTTTTTGCGGGGCCGGGTGGTCGATTTTCTCGACGTTGAGTTCTTTGATATCCACCTTTCCGGCGGAAGCTTTCTGCTCTGGAACTTGCCGCAATACTCCCTATATCGCTGGCCAGTGTTCAACGTTGCCGATATGGCGGTTTCCCTGGGAATGCTGATTATCATTTTCAGTGCATTTTTCGATTATCCCCCTGTTGTAGCATCCCATAACAAGCCCGCTCAAGAAGAAGCATGATGTCAGTTGTGTATGTTGAGCTTCGCGTTGGGAGTTGAATGCCAGAGGAGTGGAGAATGCCGGCGGGGAAGAAATACCACTTTGTGCTCGAAGCGCGGCATCAGCCGGTGCGGATCGATGTTTTCCTTTCTCAGCAGATTCCGGATTATTCCCGTTCATTTTTTCAGAAACTGATCCGGGAGGGATCGGTCACGGTAAATGCCCGCACCGTTAAAGTTTCCCACAAGCTGGCAGGGGAAGACGTGGTGGAGGTGGATTTACCGCCTCCCCGGGAGACCGGCATCGCAGCGGAGAATCTTCCCCTGGAAATCCTCTACGAAGACGCCAATCTCCTGGTGGTCAACAAGCCGGCGGGGATGGCGGTGCATCCCGGGGCAGGGGTGCAGCGCGGCACCCTGGTCAACGCCTTGCTGTATCATTGTAAAGATCTTTCCGGGGTAGGGGGGCGGTTGCGGCCGGGGATCGTTCACCGCCTGGATAAAAACACCTCCGGCTTGCTGGTGGTCGCCAAGAACGACGCCGCCCACATCGATTTACAACGCCAGTTTGCGGAAAAAACCGCCAGTCGGGAATACCTGGCGCTGGTGTGGGGGCGTTTGCCGGAGCGGGAGGGCCGCATCGAAACTTTCGTGAACCGCAGCAAGTCCGACCGGAAAAAATTTACCGTGGCGGAACAGGGCAAACCGGCTGTTACCTTGTTCGAAGTAGAGGAGCATTTTTCGTTTCTGACCCTGGTGCGGGTGCGCTTGAAGACCGGCCGAACCCACCAGATTCGCATTCATTTTCAATATTTGCACCACCCGGTCTTTGGCGACCCGGAATACGCCGGGCGTAACAAGCAGCTAAATCGTCTTTCTGCTTTATCTCAAAAAAAAAATGCCGTATATTTATTGCGCCTGATGAGCCGGCAGGCGCTTCACGCCTGCCGATTATGCTTTACTGACCCGGTCTCTAAACAACAGATGGAATTTACGGCGCCTTTACCGGACGATTTTAAAGAACTGCTAACCCAACTCAAAACATACGAGAGGGAATTATGAAGACGTTCATCGGTTTAGTTTGGCTGGCGGCCAGCGCGTTCATTCTAATGGCGCAGCCGGAAAACGCAAACGCTCCCGTTGAATTTTTGCACCCCAAAGTCATCGATCTGGGGAAAATTTCCCAGGGCCAGGTAGCAGAGGGGAAAATAGAATTTGTCAATAAAGGCTCCGCCCCGGTGGAAATCGAAGCGATCCGCCCAAGCTGCGGCTGCACTGCGGTCACCCCCAGCAAAATGGTGTACGCCCCCGGGGAAACCGCGGTGATACCATTTTCCTTGAAAACCGCCGGTTTTAACGGGGTGGTTCGCAAAACGATCAAGGTAACATTTAAGAATATCGAACCCAATGCGTTTACCTTTACGGCGCAGGCTAACGTGATAACGGAGCTGAACATTACTCCCAATTTTGTAAATTTTTACCAGGTTGCCTTGCAGCCGGATACCACCGTTACCGAATATTTTGAGATCGAAAATACCACCGAACAGGCGGTCGAAATCACCAAAATCAGCACCGATAGTAAATTTATCAAAATTTCTCCGGAAACCTTGACCATCCCGCCGGGCAAGTCCCACCTGGTGCGGGTTGACCTGGTTCCCTCCGAACCCGGGCGCCACAACACCCAGGTGAATATCGATTCCAACCTTCAAACCGAAGGCCATAAAAGCCTGCCAGTATTTATCCATATTCTGCCTGAAAAGCAGGGGAAGGGCAGCTAAGCGCACTTTTGATGGGTATGTTCCTTACTTTTCGGCGGATTACGTTTTTGCTGGGGGCGTCGCTGGCCCTGGGGCTGGCGGTAAACCAGTTTCATCCCAACGGGATCCGCTGGCCGCTGTTGCAACCGCGCTGGAATAGCGCCGACGTAAAGGATGCCGTTCGATTCATCTCCGCGGACTCCGCTTTTGCCCTCCATCTCCAGGGAAATATCAATTTTATTGATGTGCGCCCGGAAGAGGAATACCACATCGATCGCATTCCCGGCGCTATTTCCCTGCCGCTGATCAGGTTTTATCAATCACCTCAACTACTTGAACAATTTGATCCCGGCAAAACCTCGATTCTTTACTGCTTTGAGCCGGGGTGCAAAGAAGTAAACACCCTGGCGCAGGAATTAGTACACCGGCGGTTCCGGGAGGTGCTGATCCTTTACGGCGGGTTTTCGGAATGGCTGGAGAAGGGCTACCCGGTGGAGGAGTAGGGAGGGGGATTGAAGATTGAAGATTGAAAATTGAAGATTGAGCATTGAAAATTGAGATGAATATAGCGGTTCAAAAATGGGGGAGAATTCTCCTGCGGCTGGTGTTTGGCGGCATTTTAATCGCCGCTTCCATTGATAAAATTCTCCATCCCATCCAGTTCTCCCAGGCTGTGGAGAATTATCAGCTTGTGGGAGAAACTCTCTCCCGCTGGGCCGCGATTTGGCTGCCTTACCTGGAAATTATCATCGGCATTTTATTGATCCTGGGAATCTGGGTGGAAGCCTCCGCCATTCTTAACCTCGGGATGATGCTCGTCTTTTTTGTCGCTGTGTTGCAGGCGTATGCGCGGGGGCTGGATATTCACTGCGGCTGTTTCACCGTGGAGGGAGAGGCGGGAGTCGATTTGGAAAAAATTTTTTACAACTCGCTTCTGTTAGTCGGAAGCGGCCTCTTGCTTTTGGCGTACCGGCGCAGCGGCAGGGCGATTGAGAGTTAATTCCGATACGCTGATTCTGGTAGGGCGCGTGACAAATTGCATAATTTTGGAGTGCTGCTCACTGGAGTGAGGCAATCTGAAGCGAAATAATTATAGATCGCCGCGCTTCAGCGTGTTGAATAAATCGGTTAATTCAGTGCAATTTGCCATGCGCCCGTTCTGGTAAACCCCAACTTTATAAAAAAC
>CAZFVV010000051.1:0-35063 GCA_964522165.1 uncultured Calditrichaceae bacterium | reverse complement strand
TGGCTGCAAATATTTTAACTCTCTTTCCCGGTATTAGGTTAACGGGAATGCGGAAAGCCGGGAGAACCCTGGGCTGTGATGTCTAACGCCTTCGGCGAAGAATTCGCAAAACTAATGGCAGAGCGCATAGTGCAGGGCGCAGGGCGAAAAGAACTTCCCCGCTATGCTCTCTGCGCTATGCTCTATGCACTATGCTCTATGCACTATGCGCTATGTTCTCTGCGCCATACGTTCTTAGAAAATAAAAAACATCCGCGAGGACCTTATGAACCCTTCCAGACCGCATCATTTTTACAAAATGCACGGGGCCGGCAATGATTTTATTCTCATTGACAACCGCGCCGGGGCTTTTACGCTATCCGAACACCAGCTTTTTCGGCGTTTTTGCCAGCACCACAGCGGCGTTGGCGCTGACGGGCTTATGCTGATCTCCCCGGGCGAGACCGCCCATTTCCGGCTCGATTATTACAACGCCGACGGCTTTCCCGCGGATATGTGCGGGAACGGCGCCCGCTGTGCGGTATACCTTGCCCACCAGTTGAAGATCGCTCCGGCGCAGTGCAGCTTTGAGATTAACGGAAGGGTGTACCAGGCCCGGGTGCTCCCGGGCAACCGGGTGCGCCTGCAAATGCAGGAAGCCAAAGTGCTGATGGAAAACGATTGGCTGGCATTTCTGGCAAAGCCGGAATTCCTTTCTCTGGTATGGGTTGATACCGGCGTTCCGCACCTGGTAATAACCCTCAAAGATACCCCGGACAACCTCAATATTATCGAATACGGAAGACATCTCCGCCATCACTGGCTTTTCCGGCCTCACGGGACAAATGTGAACTTCATCCATCCCCTAGAAAAAAAACATCTCCAGGTACGGGTTTATGAAAGAGGAGTGGAAAACGAGACCATGGCCTGCGGAACCGGCGCGGTGGCCTGCGGGATCGTTGCGGCCCGGCAGTTCGGATGGTCTTCGCCGGTGACGACGCATTTCCGTGGGGGGGATCTGCAGGTTGAATTCGATAAGGAATTTCGGAAGGTTCATCTCAACGGCGAGGTTTTCCGGGTATTCGATGGAGAATTCAACCCCCGGTACTTCGATTTTGAGGTTCGGAAAGTGCTGTTGTAAAGAGATTTATGCCCGATAATAACATTCCGGGTCGTGTTAAGTTTTGGCTGATGAAAAGTATTTGCCACTAATTGAGGGTGTTTGAAAATTCAATTCAGTGCCCCAAAATCGTTCAGATGGCACACGGATAACACGGATGACGCGGATTTACACAGATTTTTTAGCAATATTCTTTAATTTGTCCGTGAAAATCTGTGTCATCCGCGTCATCCGCGTTCCATTTTTTAGTAGTAAACGGCGGCAAGAGATTTTTCAAACACGCTCTAAAGCACAAAGGCATGAAGTATCACAAAAAGCATTAAATCCTTGGTGAAAACTTAGCGCCTTTGTGATTTCGTGGCATTAAATTGAATCTCAAACAAATGTTATCAGTCAAAATATACCACTACCCAATTCCGATAGGAAACTGTCGAAAAAATTGAAACGATTCTGGAGGAATTGATGAGTATCTACGGAATTTTGATGGCCGGCGGCATGGGAACCCGGTTCTGGCCTCGCAGCCGCGAAAAATCGCCCAAACAAGTATTAAACGTATTCGGAGACGGCACCCTTATCCAGGCGGCTTATCAGCGCCTGGCCAACTTTATTGAAGATTCGCGGATTTTAGTGGTAACCAATTATGATCAGAAAGAGGTCATCCAAAAACAGTTGCCCCAGCTTTCCTCTGAAAACTTCATTTTGGAGCCGTTAGGCAAAAACACCGCTCCCTGCATCGGCCTGGCGGCAATCCAGGTAGCTTACCAGGACCCGGATAACATCATGGTGGTGGTGCCGGCAGACCACGTGATTTCCAACGTGGAGGAATTTCAAACCGTCATTAAACTGGCCGTGGATTTCGTTTCCCGCCAGGACAGCCTGGTCACCCTGGGCATTACTCCCGACGAGCCTGCGACCGGCTACGGATATATCCAGGCCGGGGAAGAGGTGCTAAAAACCGACCATCACAGCGTGCGGGAGGTGCGCACGTTTGCAGAAAAACCCAACCTGGAGACCGCCAAACGGTTTTTGAAGAGCGGGGATTTCTATTGGAACAGCGGAATGTTTATCTGGCGCGCCTCTACCATCCTGCGGGAAATCGGCGAAAAATTGCCCGATATTCACGAAGGGTTAATGGAGTTGAGTCGCAGCATCGGCAAGCGGGATTACCAGGGCAAATTAGAGGACGTGTACCGCCGTATCAAGGGCATCTCCATCGATTTTGGGGTGATGCAAGAAGCCCAAAACGTGTATGTGATCCCCGCCGATTTGGGATGGAACGACGTGGGCAGTTGGGAAACGGTATATGATATTTCCTCCAAGGATAAAAACCTGAACGCCGGCGAATACACGGAATTGATCAATATCGAATCCCGCAAGTGCTACGTGTACTCCCCGGAAAAGGCCGTGGCGCTGGTGGGGGTAGAAAATTTGATTATCGTCGATACCGGGGACGCCCTGCTGGTTTGTAAAAAATCCTCCGCCCAGGACGTTAAAGAGGTGGTGGACTATTTGAAGAAGAAAGGGCTGGACCGGTGGCTGTGATGAAAAAGCGCAAGCACCGCAAACCCCTCGGCAGTGAAGAGGAAATCCAATTATTTAAAGAACTGTGCGAGGCGGTCAACCGCCTGGGAATCGAAACCCGGGTGGAAGAAGGAAATTTCCGGGGAGGGATGTGCCTGGTGGAGGGAGAAAAAGAATTTCTGTTTATTAACAAGAAAGACTCCATGGATAAACGGATCGCCCTGGTGATTTCGGAATTGAAAAAACGCAACGTTACCGACGCGCAACTCCCGGAAACCTTGCGCGCCAAAATTGCCGATTGGTTTTAGTCATATCCTCGAAAGTTTGCCCCCCCCTTACTTCATAACTGATGTTACGCAGACACTAAAAATTAACCACAGAGCCACAGAGGGCACAGAGAAAATCAAGTATTTATTGAATCTGAGACTGCGCTGAGAAGCAAAAACGCTAAAAAGGCGATTAAAACTCTGTGTTCTCTGTGTCTCTGTGGTAAAATGCGTAACATCAGTTCATAAATCCGCCCCGTTTTTCCCTTCCCGGCGACCGGTTTTTGACGGAAAGCACAAAAGTCTTGCATATTTACTTTTCTAAACTTATAATCTTTTGTTAGTTGTCAAAGTGATGGTTAACCCGCTGGCCCGCGCCAAAACGCGAGTAGAATCTTCGGTTTGACCACTTTGATAAACGCTCAAAAAGAGGAGGTCGAATGTAAAAGTGTGACTGCCTGCCTTATTTTCTGATCCACGTTTGTATCTCAGCAAGTGCGTTTCAACCGGGGGAAAAAATTTTCCTACAAGAATAGGCAAATTTGATCTCTGTCACATACGCCATGTTTGAAAAACCCGGCAGCTAATTTTTTTATTTATAATTAATTAATCATCATACCGTTACAGCCTGGTATGATAGTTGTTTTATTTCAAACGCTAAAGGGGGTGAAGAAAAACACAAATAGGGGCAAAATATTGTCTTCAGTTGCTTTTCAGGGATGAAGTGTTGCGATGCTTCTCAAGCAGCAACGGAAGCTGCAAAAGAAGCGATATGTTTAATTCCAATACCCAAGGAGATACCATGGTTAAGAAACTCTTTACGGTTTCCCTGGTTTTGTTCATGGCGTTCAGCCTTACCGCCCTCGCTAAAGAATTCAATACCCAAAAAGCGAACAAGGTTACGCCGCAGCATGACGAGTTGTTTCAACAAAGATTAAATAATCTTACCCATTTTATTTATGCGAACCCGACCGAATCTCTTGATCGCGTTGAAGTCGGCAGAACCTGGTACGATTACGCCACCAACAACGAAATGGGAAGAGCGCTGGCGCACGCTTACGGCACCGGCACCGACGGCATCCATGCCGTTTTTATGAAAATCCTGCCCCAGGGCGCCCCGCGGCGGGTAAACTACGATTATTATGATGAAGGCTTAGGCGGATTCTACGGAAACTGGGAAATTACCACCGACCGGGCCACCGGCTGGGGAAGAGTGCTCAACGGGAAAGATGATGAAGCGCTTGTTTCGTTGCATTCCGGGCTGGAACTTTGGACCGACGCCTCAGAAGCCGGTTTTTCATTCTCGACCCTGCTGGCCGGCATTGCCCCCACGGGCGTTTTTGCCGGTATTGCGCGCGAGGGTGATGTAATGGTTTATATCGGCCAGACCGCGAACGCCAACTGGTCCGGCGGCGACGTGTTCAAATACACCACCGATTACGGCGCAAACTGGTTGGATGGCGACAACATCACCATCTCCGGCGTGGCCGACTACGGAAACGGGGAACGTTGGCCCAGCTTCAATGTTCTCAATATGCCGCAACTGAGTTATCTGATCTCTCCGGCCACCGGGGCCGGTCTCCCGCTCAATGGCTCCACCTGGCTGTGCACCACCACGGACTGGGGCATTGCCAACTGGGACGTGACCCTGATTTGGGATGACGACGCGGTAGCGGTAACGCCTTTCGGAAACACCCAGTACATCATCGAGAACTTCAGCCAGCAGAATGGTTTTTACACCAGCGACGGCGTTTATCATGCCGTATTTGGCGCGGTTCAGGGCGTCAGGGACACCACCACCTCGGCAGCCATCGACTACTGGCCGATCCTGCATTGGGACAGCAGCACCCAAACCTTCAGCGAAGTTACTACCCTGGAATACAGCGCGCCGGATGATCCCACGATTCAAGCGGCGATGGCCAACAACCGCCCGGGCAACGGGCTGGGCAACGCCTATCCCCACCTTGCCGAAGGCCCCAACGGTGAGTTGGTGTGTATCTGGCAGCAGTGGGAAAAAGATCCCGTTAGCGGCGGCATTGTGCTCTTGCAAAGCAGCAGCGGCGGCGGAACCAGCACGGTGGAAATTTTTGCCACGGATATCTGGGGTTCTGTATCCATGGACGGCGGCCAGACCTGGCAGGAGCCGGTTAAGTTAATCGGTAATTCCAATGAATCCGATGTGTATCCCACGATTACCAAAAATGTGCTCCGGGATGGGCAAGTCCTCCTTCTCGATATTATGTGGATGGTCGATACCAACGCCGGCGTTTCCCTGACCAACTTTACCCCGCTGACCGATCCGTCCGAGTGCATCTGGTACTATGAGCGGGTAGAGCTTCCCATTGAAGTCGGAATTGGCGACAATCCTGCAAGCCTGATCGACAAATTTGCGCTTTCGCAGAACTATCCTAACCCCTTCAACCCCTCTACCACGATCGATTACACGCTGCAGCAGTCTTCCGACATTAGTCTGGACGTATATAACCTGACCGGCCAGAAAGTAGCAACGTTGGAAAAAGGCCGCAAAGCTGCCGGGCAATACACCGTCAACTTTGACGCCGCCAACCTGCCCTCCGGCATCTACTTCTATACCCTTAAAGCCGGAAATGCCAGTTTGACCAAAAAGATGGTCTTGATGAAGTAATTCGGTTTGTTTGGGCTGGCCGAATCCGGAGATTCGGCCAGCCTTTTTTAAACGGATCACATTTTTAATCTTAACGCGAGGATTGCAGATAGAGAAAAACGGTTACGGTTTAATGCTTTTAGCGGAATGGCGCTAAGCCCCTTTTTTGAAAATGACGACAAAATTTTATACAACCGGCAGGCGTTTTCGTTTTTCCTGTTCAAAGTAAAATAAACCTGCCCATCAGGATTGAATCGCTGGCCCGGATTGCCGGGTTGCGCTTTCTGAAAATATCACATACTTGCTGCTGGGTTCCGGTTGCGCCGGGATGCAGCAGCAAGTATCGGGGCGGCGGTCTTCGATCTTAATGAAGTGATGTTACGCAGACACTAAAAATTAACCACAGAGCCACAGAGGGCACAGAGAAAATCAAGTATTTATTGAATCTGAGACCGAGCTGAGTAGCAAAAACGCTAAAAAGGTGATTAAAACTCTGCGTTCTCTGTGTCTCTGTGGTAAAATGCGTAACATCAGTTAATGAAGTGAAAATTCGGGCCAGGACATTTTTTCAAAATAATCAACCAATTGCGGAGGCGCTATGTATAAGCGAGTTTTCTCTGTATTGTTACTGCTGGGAATGGTCTCGTTCGGTTTCTCCCAGGCCGTCGGCAAGCTCAGCGGGGTGGTGAAGGACAAAACCACCGGCGAGGCCTTGCCGGGAGTAAACGTGGTCATTCAAGAAACCTTCCTGGGGGCTTCCACGGACGTGGACGGCTTTTTCGTGGTGTTGAACGTGCCCGCAGGGACCTATACGGTATCCTTCAGCTATATCGGCTACAAGCCGGTGGACGTGGAAAACGTCCGGGTAGTGGCCGATCTAACCAAGCGGCTGGACCTGGATTTGGAGCCTACCACCATTGAGTTGGACCAGGCCATCGTGGTGATTGCGGAAAGGCCCTTTTTTGAAACCGGCGCCACCAATACCGTTCGGGTTTTGGATGCACAGGATATTGAACGCATTCCCGTAAAAGGGGTCAATACCATTGTATCCGTGAACGCCGGGGTGGTCGCCCAGGACGGCAGCGGGGGCCGCACCGATAACGCCACCATCAACGTGCGCGGCGGCCGCGGCAAGGAAACCCTGTTCCTGATCGACGGGGTTCCCTACAACGACCTGCTGTTCGGGAACGCCATCGGAACCATCCCGGACGCCGCCATCGAGCAGGTTTCCTCTCAATTGGGCGGTTTCAGCGCCAAATACGGCAGCGTGCAATCCGGGGTGGTGAACATTACCACCCGGAGCGGGGCTTCCAAATATTTTGGCGGGTTGGAACTGGTCTCTTCCGGTATCGGGACGGACAACACCCTGATGGACAATTACACCAGTAATGCCAAATTCGGCCCGACGGGAGAGGAAAAACCGCTGACGCCTGAACAACTCGCCGCTTTTAATGCCCAATTAGACGAGGATGCCAAGGACAATTACAACGGGCTGGATCAATACGGTTATAATCAAATTACCGCCCATTTAGGGGGTCCCGTCATTCCCGGAAACAACAAATATACCTTCTTCACCACCGCGGAATGGATCAAAACCAATGACGAAAGCCCCCGCTCCAGCGGGCTGCAAATTCCTACCCGCAACATCGACCAGGACTTTCTCCCCGATAACGAAAGCTCCATCTTTAGAGTAACCGCCAAGGCCGACGCCAATATCACCCAGCAGTTTAGATTGATCGGCAGCTTTAACGGCTCGTTCCGCGACGCCCGGGTGTACACCCACACCTACGCTAAAAACAACTCCTTCCATAACCCCCGGGTATCGGAAGACGTGTATAGCGGTTCGCTGAAGCTGACTCATACCGTCAATTCCAATACCTACTGGGATTTTACCGCCCGGGGCAAGTACACTTATTGGGATCGCATGGATGGATTCTGGAAAGACGACCTCTACGCCTATGGGGATAAAGAAAAGAACGCCGAAGTGGGGGTGTTCATCCAGGCCGACGGCAACCGGGTGCTTCCGGATGAAAACCAGATCTTCCATAGCTTTGGAAGGGTTTACAACGAATTCAGGAAGTATGAAATCGAGCAAATGGGAGGGGATTTGAACTTCACCACCCAGGTGGACAACCATCTATTAGAGATCGGCGGAACGCTCGATCTCAACAAGGTGCGGTTCTACCAGATTGCTCCCCTGGTGCTGGCGGTAGGGTATCCTACGGCGTCAAATGAGAGAGAAATTCAGTACTATAACAGCCTGGTTTCCTTTTACGGATATGACATGTTCGGCGATAAGATCGAAAGCGATCAGATGCGCTCGACCGTGGTCAATCCCGAAACCGGTGAAACCGATACCTTCGAGGAAGCCGGCCCGCCCAAACCGATCATTGCCGGCGCGTACATACAGGATAAGATCGAGCTTCTGGATTTTATTATCAACTTAGGAGCGCGCTGGGACTATTTCGACCCCCAATTCAAGCGCCTGAAAGACGTTTATGATCCCTTAGGCGCCGACAAAAGATTAAGCGAAGACGATTTTGAATCCATGCCCTCGGAGAGCTATATAAGCCCCCGGCTGGGATTTGCTTTCCCGGTGACCCAATTCACGGTTTTCCATGCTCAATACGGCATTTTCCGCCAGCCGCCGTTGTTGTTCGACCTCTATGATTCCTGGACAAACCTGGATGATATTGAAGTGATCGACGGCCAGGGGCAAAATAACGGCCACTTGAAATCCGAAAGCACCACCTCGTACGAGTTCGGTTTTAAGCAGCAATTCGGCAATACCGCCAGTTTGGATTTGACGGCCTATTACAAGAACATCAAAGGCCTGACCAATGTCGTCACCATTATAACCCCGGCGGGAAACAACTATATTACCACGGCGAACACCGACTTCGGAACCGTTAAAGGAATTGCCGCTTCTTTTAACCTGCGCAAGATCGGGCCATTGAGCGCTAAAATCGATTACACCCTGGCCCTGAACGAAGGAACCGGCTCCTCTTCCAACAGCTCTTTTACCGCCACCTTCCGTAATCAAAACTACGAAGTTCCCCTGGCCATCGCTCCCCTGGATTACGACCAGCGCCACACCTTGACCGCCAACCTGGACGTGCGCGCCGGAAAAGGGGAAGGGCCGAATGTGTTCGGTATTAAGCTTCTGGAAAATGCCGGGGCCAATTTCCTGATCTCCTATAACAGCGGCCGGCCCTATACCCCGGTAGAGTACTGGGACGCCACCACCGGGCAGACCTTGCAGGGGAATTTAACCGAATACGTCAATACCGCCTACGCCGAAGGCATCTTCCGGATCGATATGCGGATCGACAAAGCCTTCGACATCGGGCGCATTTCCCTGGTTCCCTACCTGTGGGTGCAGAACCTGCTGGATCGCGAGAACTTCAACGACGTATGGCGCTCCACCGGCAAACCCGACAATACCGGTTTCCTGAATACCCCGGAAGGCCAGGACCGGGCGGAACGCGGCGGGCCGAATTGGGTAGCGGATTATAAAGCCCTGGAACGCGATCCCAATAATTACGGTATTCCCCGCTTAGTGCAATTAGGGCTGAGATTAAAATTTTAACGCAACCTGCTGACCATAACTGTGAGGTCTGAACCATGCGATACAAGGTTTTTATACTCTGCTTAACCTTAGTTTTCCTGGCGCTGCTGGTGAATGTGAATGCCAGGGAAAGAGAAGGCGCTCAACAAAGCTTTCCCAAGGTCAATCTTTTAGAAGATATCGTTTACATGGATATCAACAACATCGATATGCCCATGAAAAATGATGGCGCCAACGGCGAAGACGGCCAGGGATATTATCCCAACGGAACCGATTTGGCCTTCTTGTTTTCCGGCGGGATGGCCGCTTCCGGGTATATTGATGAAAATGTAAACGGCATCAACGAACCGGAAGAATTGCGCACCGCCTGGATAACCCCGGCCTCCCTGATCGAGGAAACCCAGCCGGGAAACTGGGCGCAAAGCGCGGACGATCCCAGGTACGTTTTTTATGTCGTCAATAGCTCCGATGGCTTCGGCAGCGAAGCCTACCTGAAATGGGCCGACGCCGTAGCCCAGGGAGCCGACTGGGTAAACCTGGATGGCGACCCTACCTCCTACGATCCCATGGCCGACCGGCCCGATATTTTAGCAGATAGAACCGTCTGGTGCGTTTATAATGACGGAACCAACCTGAGCAAACGCAACCGCTTGCAAACCCTGCCCCTGGGATTGGAAGTGCGCCAGCAGGCCTGGGCGTTTGCCCGCAGCGACGCGCTGGGAGACGTGGTCTTTATCCGCTACCGCTTTACCAATGCGCTCCAGCGTGATATTAAAGACCTGATTTTTACCCTCTGGACCGACCCGGACCTGGGCGGTCCTAATGATGACCTGATCGGTTGCGATACCACCCTGAGCATGGGTTATATTTACAACGACGGGGAAGATGACCGCTATGGCGGTAATCCCCCGGCGTTTGGAATCGACTTTTTCCAGGGACCGGTGGTAGAATCTCCCGGGGATACCGCTTACCGTTACCGCGGGCCGCTTTTAGGGGTCGATACCCTGGTTGATTGGAAAAATTTGCCCATGACCTCCTTTATGTATTACATCAACGGCGACCCGACCATTGGCGATCCGAACAGTAAAGATATTGCCCGCTACTACCAGGTGGGCGGGCTGATCGCAAACGGCAACCCGCTTGATCCTACCATATTCGGAACCGGGGCCACCGCTTCTACCGATCCCCGCTATGTTTACAACGGCGACCCGGTCACCGCCACCGGCTGGAGAGACAACGTACCGGCCGATAAGCGGTTTATGGTCAATACCGGCCCCTTCCAGCTCCCGGCCTGGCAGGATTTGAACGGCAACGGAAGAGTGGACGTGGAAGAACCGGGAGTGCAGGACATTGTGGTGGCCTACATCGTCACCCGGGGCGCTTCCGCCATCAATAGCGTGGCCAAACTCCGGGCGACGGATGATTTCGCCCAATTGGCCTATAACGCCAACTTTTTAGTGGCCGGTCCTCCGCCGGCTCCGGTCGTGGACGTGCGTACCGGGGATCAAGAAATCGAGCTGATCGTCGATCTCCATCGCAATGGCACCTATCGCTACCAGCAGGAAGATGACCTGGGAAATTTGCAGACCTTCGAGGGAGTCAAGATCTACCAGTTTGCTTCCTCCTCCACCCAGGAAACCGAGGGCGGGCAGCCGAACCGGAAACTGATCGCCCTTTACGACCTGTCCAATGGATATAATAACCTGTACGTGCGCGACGGGTTGGGGCAGTGGCAACTGGCATTCGTGGGTTTGGAAAATTTGAATCCGGCAGATTTTACCCGGCCGGGAACCGAATACATTTCCTTCAAAGTCACCCAGGATGCGTTTAATAACAATCAACCGTTAATTAACGGGAAAGAATACTTCTTTACCGTAACCTCCTTCAGCATCAACTTAGGGAACAGCCCGGTGACCGGTTCCCCCTATGTCCGAAAAGACACCCTGGGAACGATTACCGGCAACCCGGACAACTGGCTGGCCACTTCCAGCGCGGACTTGCTGGAAAACAGCCTGGCTACCAATTTGATAACGGTACGCCCGCAAAGCGACGAAGTCCGGCCTTTCCGCTCTACCAACCCGGGTGAATACTATTCCGGCTCTCGCAGTTTCCCGGAAGACGCTACCCGGGGATTTGCCAGGGTGGACGTCATTCGCCAGGATGAGCTTCTCGACCATACCTACGAGGTGTCCTTCTTTGAGGATGGAAGCTACTGGCGGCTTACCGATCAAACCATCAACCAGGTGCTGGCGGACAGTGTGACGTTACAGGCCAACGCGGAAGACGTGGGCGAAGTGTGGAATTTCCCCATCGTTGACGGTTTTTCCGCCCAGGTCTATAACGTACCGCTGGGGCTGGTTTCGGATTCGGTCGATTATGCCGACCAGCCGGATTCGCTCCTCTGGATGACCGGCCGGAACACCTTTGGAGATGGTTCGGTGTACAACAGCGGCATCACCCTGGTCCGGTTGTTCGATCCGACATTGACCACGCTAAAAAAATCGGATGTTTTACCGGTTCGGCTGGTATTCCAGGCGGATTCGGCGAATCATACGATAGGGTATCGTTGGGCGGTAAATACCTTTACCGATGCCAGCTTCCGGGGGCCGCAGCCCATCCCGGTTACTGCTTACGACATGACCGATCCTAACAATCCCCGGCAACTGAATATCTGCTTTAACAATCCCGCGGCCACCCTGCCTTTCTCAGCCCTCAACAGGATCTACGTGATGACCAGCAATTACGATCCGCAAAATGCTTATGTGGATGAGGACCCCGGCGATCCCAACAGTTTGAAAAACAAGTTCATTTCCGAAACCTACCTGATTCTCAGCCTGGAATACAATGACAGCCTGCGCAGGGTCACCCGCCAGAACATTACTGTGGATGTCTTTCCGTCTTATCCCAACAGCGACGTGGACACCTACACCTTCAACGCCTCGCTGCTGCGCCCGGTGCTGAGCCAGGAAGAACGGCAAAGCCTGTTAGACCGGATCAAAGTGGTGCCCAATCCCTACTTTGCCTACAGCACTTACGAAACCAGCTACGACCAGGCGATATTGCGGTTTACCCACCTGGATAGAGAAGTCACCATCCGCATCTTCAACCTGGCGGGGCAATTGGTGCGCACCTTAACCAAGAATAACACCGAAAATCAACTCACCTGGGATCTGAGAAACGACGCGCGCTTAAAAGTAGCTTCCGGAATGTATATCGCCCACGTTGAAGTGCCCGGGGTCGGCGAAAAGGTTCTCAAATTCGCCATCATTCAGCGCGAAGAGCGGATTGACCAGTATTGATTACTGGTGTAACACTCCGGCTTCGCCCGGGGTGAGTAGTGCCACGCCGGGCGAAGCCGAAGCATGAGAAGTGGCAGACAATAGAGAAAGATGGATACCCTGTAACATAAAAAACAGTGGGGTTTAACGATGAGACATAAATTCTGTATCCTGCTTATACTGTCGGTATTCTCCCTGGCATCCGTGTATGCGGGAGATTTGGACCGGGTAGGTACTGTCAGTGGCGTACAATTGCTGATTCCGGTCGGCGCTCGTTCCATTGCCATGGGTGGAGCTTCCACTGCCGACGTGAAGGGCGCGGAAGCGATGTTCTGGAACCCGGCCGGGCTGGCCTATTCCCCCCGCGCGGAAGTCGTCTTCAACAATATGCAGTATATTGCCGATATTGACCTGAATTACCTGGCGATTACCTATAACGGGAAATCAATCGGTTCGTTTGGCTTCGATATCAAGAATCTAAGCTTTGGCGAAATCGAGGAGACAACCGAAGAGTTCCAGGACGGCACCGGCAACACCTATTCCCCGACCTTTGTGGTGGTTGGTTTTTCCTACGCCCGGTTGTTGACCGACCGGATTGCCGCCGGGGTCATGGCGAAGTTTATCCATGAAGGGGTTATGGAGACCAGCGCCTCCGCGTTTGCGTTTGACTTAGGCGTGCAATATGCGTTTGGGAAAAATCTCCGCCTGGGCGTAACCATGCAGAACGTGGGAACCAAAATGCAGTATGATGGCCGCAACCTCGAAGAATCGCGTCCTATCAACGGTGGAAGCCTGATCGTCGATGACGGCTATTATAAAGGAATTGCCTTGAAATCGGATATTCCATCATTGTTCTCATTCGGCCTTAACTATACGGTCAATGTGAACGAAGAAAATAATTTTATAATCAACGGCGCGTTTTCTAACTTCAACGACGCCTCCGACCAGTTAACCGGAGGGGTGGAGTACGGGTTCAAGAACTTATTCTTTCTCCGCGGCGGCTATAATTACGAAGTGCAGTCCGGTTCCGACCAGATTTTCGGCGCCTCCTTCGGAGCCGGTCTGAGTTACCCGGTGGGCGGCTTTAACTTTGCCCTCGACTATGCCTGGCGGCAACTGACGGACTATTTCGACTCCAACCATATCTTCACCATCAAGCTGGCTTTCTGAAAACTCCCGGTAAATTTGGGAAAATGTGCGAAAGGCTGCCCCGAAGGCAGCCTTTCGCTTTTTAGCACTGTTAACCTCCCCGAGGTTCGCAACCTCCGGGAGGTTTTCCTGCAGCAAAAGATGAAAAAATCTTGCGTCATTACAAAAATAAATTTCCCTCACCGTGAATTTTATCTTATCTTTTGAAGGATTTTGATATGTGTTTAACCTAACCCCAGGAGGCCTTTAATGAACTTTCCGAACCTATTCAACCGTAATTTTATGCGCAGCAGCGGCCGCAGGATGCTGGCGGCATCAATTCTCGCTGCGGCGCTATTAGCTTTTTTCCCGAACCTCTCCGCCCAGGCCATTTACCAGGGGCCGGCATTCGGCTCCATTGCCGGGGGCGCGCCGGTCTCCACCGGGCAGTTCGATAACGTCCCCCAGACCATCGATCCGCAGAAGCGGATTCACAATCTCCTCTGGCATAAGTCCGATCCCCTGCCCATCGAGGATCGCTACAACGTTACTCCCCCCTCCGCCCCGGCGGGAAGCAACTGGTTCATCGACCCGGCCGTTTCCGGGGAGCGGATGGCGCCCAATCCCCCGGCAGTGCTGATCGATTTTCAGGGCAACGCGATGACCAACAGCATTCCCCCGGACCCCATCGTTGCCGCAGGGCCCAATCACATCATTGCCATGGTCAATACCAACTTTCATATCTTTGATAAACAAGGGACCCTGCTGTTCCAGAGAACCGCGGACCAGTGGTTCTCTAACGTTCTGCCCTATCCCGACCTGTTCGACCCCGTGGTGCTTTACGACCATTTCGATGAACGCTGGATTCAAATTTGGGATTTGCAGGACAATAACGACCAGACCGGTTACTGGCTGGTCTCCATCTCGGACGATTCCGATCCCATGGGAACCTGGTACAATTTCTCCTTCCCGGCGCACCTGAACGGCTCTACCCCGGCCGGTAACTGGGGGGATTACGAAAAAGGCGGCTTCGACCACCAGGCGGTCTATATCAGCGGCAGGATGTTTACGTTTGCCGGTTTTTTTCAATATTCCAAAATGCGCATTATTCCCAAAGCGGAATTGTACGCCAACACCGGCGGGGCGGTAAATTATACCGACTTCTGGGGCTTCAAGGATCCCGCTGTCCCCGGCGGCTCTTCCGTTGATGGCCCTCCGATTGCCGTGGTTCCCAAACAATCCCTGGGCAATAAAGCTTACATGGTGGTGGATTCGCCCTACCAGACCAGCACCTTCATTACTCTCTGGACCATCAATAATCCCCTGGGCCCCACTCCCACGCTCTCCGCGGTAAACATTCCCACGGTTGCAGCGCCCTGGCCCAACAACGGAAACCAGTTGGGCGGGGGAAACCCGCGAATCGAAGTGGGCCGCCGCGCCTATCGCAACGCGGTGTATAGCGACGGGTACATCTGGACTTCCACGGCTATCGGCGGGGGGCTGGGCAACGCCTACACCTTTGCCCGCTACCTGCGCTTGAACGTCAATACCAATACCGCCGTGGAAGACGTCGCCTTAGGAGCGGACAATTTTTACTATCTCTATCCCGCGGCCATGGTGGACGACCAGAATAACCTGGTAATGGTCTTCACCCGCTCCGGCGATAGCGAGTACGCCGGGGCTGCCTTTACCGGGCGCAAGGAAGGCGATCCCGCGGGATTGTCGCCTTCGGTAATGCTGAAAGAGGGGCAGGGCAATTACGTGGTAACGTTCGGCTCCAACCGCAACCGCTGGGGAGATTACATGGGAATCGCCCCGGATCCCCAGTATCCCAACGTGATCTGGGGGCTGATCGAGTACGCCGCCGCGGCCAACACCTGGGGCAACTGGATCGGGGCGTTTGCCTACAATTACTACGGCGTGGAAGGGATCGTCAAGGATGCGGTTTCCGGCAGCCCCATCGAACTGGCTCATATAACCGTGCCGGAAACCGGGAATTCCCTCGTGACCGATGCCTCCGGCGCGTACCAATTCTTCCTGCCGCTGCAAGATATTACCATTGACGTGAGCGCCTTCGCCTATCAAAGCACATCCGTTCCCCTGTCGCTGGTGTTGAATGATACCCTGCAGCAGGATATTGCCCTGCAGCCGGAAGTCCAGGCGCTCTTTTCCGGCCAGGTGAAAGATGCTACCAGCGGAGCCGGCGTGCCCGCCGAACTGGAATTTTGGATCGAGGGCAATCCCTACCCCGGCCCCTACCAGGCCTTCAGCACCGATCCCAACGGCAACTTCAGCTTTTCCACGATCATCGGCACCTATGATATTGTGGTCAGGCCGCAGTCGCCCTACGCCTTTGGCCGGGAAGAGGATATTATCTTAGGCGCCGGCGGGCTGGCTTACGACATCGAGGTATCTCCCGCGGAAGTTATGCTGGTCGATGACGACAAAGGCAGCCCTTACGAAACCTATTACATCAGCGCTTTGGAAGAGCTGGCCAAAACCTATCACTACTGGGACATTCAGACCGACGGCGTTCCCACCGCCGCGGATATGGCGGCTTATCCCAAAAAATTAGCCATTTGGTACACCGGGGACGGCGTCGCCCCCATCCTGGAGGCCGCGGAACAGGAAGTATTGCTGGCGCACCTCAATAACGGCGGGCGGGTGTTACTGACCGGCCAGAACGTCGCCGAAGAGATCAACGGTTCGGATTTGCTGAACCAGTTGGGCGTCGGATACCTGCAGGATAATACCCAGGCGGTGGTGCGCGGTTCCGCCGGCAGCCTGATGGCCGGGATCATTTTTGTAATGAACGGCAGCGGCGGGGCCAACAACCAGGATTCCAAAGACCAACTAACGATCAATAATACCGCCACCACCACGCAAATTTTCCAATACGGCGGCGCTGCCGCGGACGTGGCCGGGGTGACTTATGCAAGCGGCGACGCCCGGGCGATGTTCCTCGGTTTCGGCTGGGAAGGCATCGGCGATCCGGTGAAACGCTCCGCGGTATTGACCAAGGCGTTAGAGTTCCTGGATACGCCGGTGGGGATCGGCGACCGGCCGACGCTTTCCGGCCCGGCTGAGCGGTTCGAACTGGCGCAGAACTATCCCAATCCCTTCAACCCCGCCACCACCATCCGCTTTAGCGTGCCGCAAAGGAGCCGGGTGGAGCTTGCGGTATTCAATACCCTGGGGCAGAAGGTTCGCACCCTGGCGAGCGGGGATTTCGCTCCCGGCGCTTACGAATACACCTGGGACGGGCGTGACGATGCCGGCAACCCGGTAACTTCCGGAATTTATTTCTACAAAATGGCCGCCGCAGGTAAATTCTCCGAAGTGAAAAAACTGGTTTTGCTGAAATAACCGCCAGACCCTCGTGAAGACCTCAAAGGTTTTGAAAAACCTTTGAGGTCTTCAGTTATTCAGCAGACGTTTCTGATCAAGCCCTCCTGAACCGCGGTTTTGCAAAAACCAACTCTTTTACCGAATACGCTCAACATCTTCGGTTACAACCTTTTCAGGGTAGCATACTCATAAGAACAGGAAATTTACAAAATCAATCAACCCGGGAGATAATAACATGAATGACCACAGGTTTTTACGATGGGGCGGCGAGGTTTTCCGTATGTTTCTGCTCCTGATAGCACTGGCCGCCGTCCCGGCAATGGCGTTAACCTTGCATCTGGCTTCGCTGGAAAAGCTGGCGACCGATTCCGACTTGATCGTATCCGGCCGGGTGATATCCGTTGAATATGCCTGGGAGGACGAAACCCGGCGCGCCATTAATACTCTGCTAACCGTCGAGGTGGAGCAATATCTCAAGGGAAGGGGGAACGCCACCGTGGTGGTGCGGCAATTGGGCGGGCGGATCGGGAATTTCGGCGACGAAATACCCGGGGTTCCGCAATTCGAGGCCGGGGAGGAAGTGATCCTTTTCCTGGTAAGCCACCGCGGCGACTATTGGATCCACTCCATGGCCTTGGGCGCTTTCCGGGTTTTCAGCGATGAAGCGGGGGAAAAGTTAGTGTACAACAACCTGCCCGAGGTCACCGTCATCGATCCGGCCACCCAGCAAACCCTTCGGGGAGAGGCCGTATTTGGCGTAACGCTTTTAGGGGAATTCATCGCGCAAATAAAATCTTACGTCCGTTAAAGACCGCTTTAGCCTGTACTATCACGTGGCCTTTGAGAATTCTCGGTAAATGTACGGTTTCAGCGCCCCATTAACCTCACCTAACCCCTCCCGGCGCTTCGCGCCACCCTCCCCTTCCCTCTCCTGTAGCAGAGGGAAGGGGAGGGTTGGGGTGGGGATGGGTGAGGTCAAACGCGGTAAGGAGAGCACCAACTACCGAAAATTCTCAAAGGTCACGGGATAGTACACCCTTTAGCCTTTAAACCTGCCAGATTTCTAAAGCCTGGCAGGTCTATCAATAGGAGAGAAACGTATGAATAGATCGCTGTTAAACCGCGCCTGGTTCCTGGCGACGTTGTTCTTAGCCGGCAGCATAGTTTTATCGTTCTGCATCATCAGCAACAGCGGGGGGTATTTCCGGCGCTATTTGGATTCCGATATCCCGTTTTACTACCAGTTGCACGTGTCCACCCCCCCGGGGTGGGTTCCCGCGATTGACGCCGGGGCGCAATCCTGGGAAAATATCTCATCCTGCTATTGGGAATTCGAAAACGGCGGGCTTACCACCGCCAGCGACGACATTCAGGACGGGGTCAACCTGGTGTTTTTCGACTTGCAAGGGGTAAATTTCCCCTCGCCGACCAACACCATCGCGTTTTCCCGCACCTTCACCCAGGGCTCCGGCGCATCCTATCACGCTGTGGAATCGGATTTGATCTGGAACGCCCGGGATTTTCCCCCCAGCATTACCGGGGACCCCGGCAGCCAGGACCTGGAAAGCGTCATGGCGCATGAGTTCGGGCACCACATCGGGCTGGCGCACACCGGGCCGATTGGGGGCCCCCCGGGCTGCGGGGAATTGATTACCGCCGCCACCATGTACGGGCAATCCGCCAACGGCGATACCACCAAACGCTCCCTGCATATCGACGACGTCGCCTCCGCCTCCCGGATGTACCCGGTATGGGTGCTGCAAGGGGCGGTGACCGACGCTTCCACCGGCCAGCCGTTGCCGGGCACCCAGGTTACTTCTCCGGAGCCTTTCGCGGCGGTGTTATTCGATACGATTGTGTCGCCCTCGCAAAACTTTTATGAAATGCCGGGAGCGGTTCAGAATATCCCGGTGCGCCCGGACGGCTCTTATTCCGCCGCCATTCTGCGCCAGCAGGTGAGCCTGGAGGTGCAGTTCTTCGGCTACCAGACCTTCAATGACCAGGTTCCATTCAACGCGCCCGGGGGAATCGGCCAGACCGAGGTGATCACCCGTAATTTTGCCCTGCAACCCAATCCCCTGGCAACCATCTCCGGGCTGGTGCGGGATTCCCTGTCCGCCGCAGCGATAGAGGCGCAGGTTGACCTGCTGGTTATCGGCAATGCTCCAGGGCGGCCTTCGGGGGTGATTGCCTCGACCACCACTATAAATGGAGCGTTCAGTTTTTCGACGCCCTCGCAAGAGAGCTATAAAATTATCCTGACCCCGGCAGCGCCTTACCCGGCCGCCTCGGCAATCGTCGAAAACCTGCCCAGCGGCGGGGCGCAGGTTACCATCGAGCTGAATCCGGCGAAGGTTTTCCTGGTAAACGACGACCTGACCGCTCAGAATGAAATTTATCTTCAAGAATCCCTGGAGATGCTGGGGGTGAAGTATCACACCTGGCGAATTTCCGAAAAGGGAATTCCCCAGGCGGATGATTACGCGCTTTTTCCGCAGCCGCGAACGGTTCTGTGGTACACCGGGAACGCAAATTCCGCGGCGCTGTCGGATGCGGAGCAGCAAAGCCTAACGGCTTTTTTAGACGCCGGGGGGCGCTTGCTGCTTACCGGCCAGAACATCGCCGAGACCAGCGCCTCCGGGGTGCTGCTGGCCAATTACCTGCAAGTTTCTTCGAGCCAGAATTTTAATCCGCCCATCGCAAAAGGCGTGGAGGGCGATCCGGTGGGCGCGGGGTTGACCGTGAGCATCTCCGGGGGAGCGGGAAATCAAACGTCTAAAGACGTGTTAGCCATCGGCGCCACTCCGTCGGCGTGTTTCAATTACGGACCCACCGGAACCGCGGGGATTGCCGGCATCCGGGCAGAAGATTCGCAAGCGAACTGGAAAGCGGTTTTCCTGGGTTTCGGGTTAGAAGGGGTGAATAATCTTAGTGGCGTGCGGGGCTTGATCATTCGCAATACCCTGGCGTGGTTCGAGGTGATCACCGGGTTAGGCGACGTTGTTGCGCCCGCCTCCGCCGCCCTGCCGGAAACATTCCACTTGCACCAGAATTTTCCGAATCCTTTCAATCCTGTCACGGCCATTCCTTTCAGCGTTCCACGGCCGGCGCGGGTTAAAATTGCGATTTTCAACAGCCTGGGGCAGCAAATCCGCCGGCTGGCTGACGCCGCTTACCCCGCGGGGGTGTACGAACTGAGCTGGGACGGGCGCGATGATTTTGGCAACCCCGCGGCTTCCGGGGTCTATTTTTACACCATGCGGGCCGGGGATCAATTCTCCGCGGTCAGAAAACTGGTGCTGCTCCGCTGACCGGAAGTTTACCCTCCCGGAGGTTTGAAACATCCGGGAGGGTAGGGGGGAGACCGCCTGCCGGGCCGTGAGAAAAGCGTATATATTTTCGGCGCTTCTCGTGCAACGGTCACAAACCGCGCGGTAAGAATATTATAATTTGTGGCGGGAGGCTAAATTACCATCAAGTGCCTTTGATTAAATGAGTGAGTGCAACCGATGAGTTTGCTGGGCTTTCGAGCGCATCTTTCCGTCCTCCACCTGGTCTTTGCCGTGCTGGCCGTGGATTTGATTTTCTGCAACCAGCAGCAGCCGGGGAATGATCCGTATTTCGAGGGCATCCGCAGCTACGAAGCCGGCCAGTACGAACAGGCCTTGCAGCTTTTCCGGGAAGCGCTCGAGGGGAAAAGCGATCCAGCCCTGCGTTACCCGCAATTGCACCTGAAGATTGCCTATTGCCTTTTCAAAACCGGCCGTTACGAGGAAGCGGTCGCGGCTTTTCAGAGCGATTCGGCGCGCATCGACCAGCTAAGCGATTACGCAGACTTTTTTACCGCGCGCTCCCGCCTGGCGCTGCGCGACACCACCGCCGCTCTCCGGGAGTTCAACCGCTTCAAAGAGCTTTATCCGCAAAGCCCCCTTATCACGGCGGCGGACTCCATCGCGGCGAATTTGCATTTTGATCAAAAGGCCTGGCCCTCCGCGATAACCTATTACCAGCAACTGCTCCGCCATGCGGAGGTGGATAAGGGGGAGATTTACGGAAGGCTAGTTCATATTGCCGGCGCTACCCGGAACAACAAAATGCTGCAAGAACACGCGTTTGAGCTGCTCCGCAAATACCCCTTTCATCCCCGCAGCGCGGAGGCCTATGGGGAGCTAAACCGCATCTACGCGCAGCGGCTCTATCCCCAGAGCAAGCTCCGCACGGTGTTCGACTACCTCTCGCAAACGAAGCAATTCGAGGAGATCGACCGCCTTTTCGAGGAGCAGCAGAACATCGGCGGGCAAACCCCCCTGCTCCGCTGGTTGAAAATCCGGAAATTATACCTCGAGGAATCCTACGATGCCGCCCTGCAAGCCTGCCAGGCACAGCGGAACAGCTTCAAGGGCAGCAATTTTCTCCGCGAGATCGATCTTCATATCGCCCGCTGCTACCTGCGCCTGGGTTTCACGGAGAAAGCGATCGAGGAATACGACGCCTTCCAGAAGCGCTACCCGGGGGACGCCCTGGCCGGGGAAGTGCTCTGGGTGATTGCCTGGCTGTGCGAGGAGCAGCAGAACATCGACCAGGCGCGGGATTATTATAAACGCCTGGTCGTGCAGTATCCCCGCTACGAGTTCGTGCCGGAGGCGCACTTCCGCTTCGGGTTGTCGTTTTACCGGCAGGGAGATTTCCAATCCGCGCGGGTGTACTGGTCCTCCGCCCTGGAAGACGCGAAAGACCCCTTTTGGGCTTCCCGCTACAAATACTGGATTGCCAAAACCTGGTCCCGGGAGAATGATTCCGCGGCCTACCTGGCGCAATTACGGGAAATTTCCCCGGAGCCGTTCGGGAATTATTATAATTTGAAAGCGTTCCTGCTCACCAAAGACGGGCAGCAAATCCGCCAGTTCGTGGATTCCTTAGTGTGGGAGGTACATTACAAGCAAGTCAGTTATTTGCCCCGCTACTTAGACGTTTTTCGCCGGCCCCTGCTGGTACAGGATATTTTCGGGGAACAATATGCCCGCAGCGAATTGAACCGTATGGCCGGGGAAGCCAAAACCGCGGGATGGGAAATGGTCTTCGCGATGGGGGAAATGAACGAGCGCATGCAGAATTTCGGGCGGGCCTACCGCCTCTACCGCAAAATCTACGATGAAAATTTTTCCCAAAAGGACTGGCAGGCCTGGATATTCCTCTTCAAATACCTCTACCCGCTCTATTTCAACGGAGAGGTGAACCAGTATGCCCGGCAGTGGAATATCACCCCGGCCAGCATCTGGGCGATCATCAAAAAAGAAAGCGCCTTCGAGCCGTACATAACGTCATATGCCAACGCCTACGGGTTGATGCAAATCATCCCCCCCACCGCCAACCGGCTTTCCGGCAGCTTAGGGGTGGATTTGAAAGATGTGCGGCGGTTATTCGATCCCAATTTCAATATTTTTTTGGGAAGTTATTACCTCTCGGAACTGTTGAAACGCTACGAAGGTAATTTATACTACGCCCTGGCTGCCTATAACGCCGGGGAGCACCGGGTGGATCGCTGGCGTAAAGCCCTGAATACCGAAGATGATGACTTTTTTATGGAAAACATCGAATTCGAGCAGACCCGCTCCTACGTGCGCGGGGTGATGATGTTCTACTGGACATATCACCTGCTGATTCACCCCTATAAAGTGCCGGAAGACCTGGTACCCTTTCCGGAGAAAGTGGCCCGGGAACCGTGGCTGCCGGAAGCGGATCGTTTTGGACCGTAGCAGCCGAACCCGGCCGGCGCGGGAGAGGGGCAGGATATAATTGGCAATTATTAGCGCAGGATTGCCTACTGCCTACTCAATGTCATTTAGTTAAGGAAAATCGCACCCAAAATGTCATTTCCGCGAAAGCGGAAATCCAGAGATTCAGGGAGTTATAGATTCCCGCTTTCGCGGGAATGACAATATAATTGCTTAACTAAACGACATTGACTGCCTACTGAGCGGGCGCAGCATTCATTGTTGTATTTTCGTTAACCTGAATTACTATAATCGCCTGGGGATTCAACCATCGAAAAGCGTTTCCACATCGCGATCCTGTTGCTCCTGATATTAGGAATCCCGGCGCTGGCCGGGGAAACGGGCAAATCGCACCTGCCGCACCGGGAAGCCCTGGCGACGGAGATCAAATTCTGGAAAAAAATCTTTAGCGAGGTCTCCCTCAACCAGTATTTGATCCACGACTCCCAGGACCTGGGTATCCTCTACAAAATCGTTGCGCTCGATACTACCCTGGGGCCGCGGCAGCGCGGTAAAGAATTGGAGGCGGCGAAAGATGAGGTCAAGAACCTGCTCCTGAAATTCCACTCCGGTGAATTCGAAGAAACCGCCCTGGCGCCCTGGGAACGCCAGGTGTATGAACAGTTTGCCGCGCTGGCAGAAAAAGACAAGTTTTTGCAAGCTTCGGAACGCGTGCGCGCCCAGCAGGGCATCCGGGAAAATTTTCTGGCCGGGGTGAAGCGCTCCTTCGCTTACCTTCCCCACATCGAAACCGTATTCAAGCAGGAAGGGCTGCCCCACGAATTGATTTACCTGCCCCACGTGGAATCTTCTTTCAACCCGGAGGCGATGTCGCACGTGGGGGCGGCGGGAATGTGGCAGTTTATGCGCGGAACCGCGCGCGGTTATATGAAAATCGACCGGGTCGCCGATGAGCGCTTCGATCCCCTGGTGTCAACCCGCTCCGCCGCCCGGCTGT
The DNA here is from genome assembly GCA_964522165.1 of uncultured Calditrichaceae bacterium. Lineage (GTDB taxonomy): Bacteria > Calditrichota > Calditrichia > RBG-13-44-9 > J075 > JABWBP01. The sequence goes on along the minus strand of CAZFVV010000051.1, from coordinate 11,500 downwards.
TGAAATATAATTACCGGGAGCTGCGCGATTGGGCGCTGGCCATTACCGCCTACAACCATGGGCTGGGCAGCATGCGCAAAGCGAAGCGCCAGCATGGCGATTATATGACCATCCGGGAAAATTACCTGCGCCGCAGTTTTGGGTTCGCATCCAAGAATTTTTACCCGGAATTCCTGGCCGTGGTGGATATTTCCGATAGCATTGACCATTATTTCCCCGGCATCGAAAAGACTGCCCCGTTGGAATTCCAGGAAATTCAACTGCCCCGGGCCGTAAAATTACCCTGGTTCTCCGATGCCTACCAGATTCCCGCGGAGGAGTTGCGGAGGCTCAACCCGGCTTACCGCAGGCCGGTGTGGAGCGGGGATATGCCGGTTCCCACCGGATACCGGCTGCGCCTGCCCTTGCACGCGGACGCTTACAAAATTTTGGCCTCCCTGGGCGCTCCGAAGGAGAAATTGGGCGATATCCTGGTCGCTCAACTCTCCCTGGACCGGCAGCAGCTTATCATCACCAGCTTCAACGAGCTGCAAGCGCGGCGGAAGACCCTTGCCGGCCAACTGGCCGCCAGCCATAGCGGGGTAGAGGGCGCTTCCGCCCCGCTCCCGGCGCTGGCAGCGGGACCGGGGATCGCAGAAGAAGAAACCACTGCCGTGTTGGATTTCCCCGCCGCCGCGAGCCGCTTGACTGAAGAAAACCCCTCCGGCAGACTGCCCGCGAGCGGCAAACCGGGGGTAGGGTCTCCCGGCGCGTTGGCATCTTCTCTCAGGGAGCCTTCGACCGCGCAAATTGGGGCCTCGGCGGAGAATCTGGCATCCTCCAGGGCCGGCGTCCCGGATAGAATAACATCCCTTACCGGGGCGGCGCTCCCGGCGGCTATCGATCCCGATCGTTTGAAACCGGGCATTGCCATCGCCCCGGCAACCGCCAATCCGGCGGCGTTTTTCCTGGCGATGGAAGCGGCGGCCGCTGAAGCAGCGCGGGAAAATCCGCCAGCGGTCGCGCCTGCCCGCGCTCGCGCTGCCAACCCGGAATTTTTGCCGGGGATTAAACCGCAGGCGCCGGTGGTCTTTTCCAAACCGGCGGCGCAGGGGGGATTACTGCCCGGCGCCGGCGCGCTTTCCGGCGATTTAGCCTTTTTCGTACCCGGCGATTTGCCGGCAGCGGGGCAAACATTCCCGGAAATACCGGCTCACTTTGAGGCCCGCCTTGAAACGGCTGAAAGCGCCCCATTTTTCACTAAAACCGGCGTGGAAGAGCGGCGGCCGATTGCCCTGCCAAAGGCCGGCCAGCCAATTACCTTAGCGGAAGCGCCGCTTCAAACCGCGCCGGCCCTCCCGGGCGGGGTTCAATTGCCCGCCGGGGGGCTGGATTTTTCCAAAACGGGCGTAGCGGTGCCGCCGGCTTCCCCGCCGGCAAGCGATTGGCAATTTGCGTTGTTCCCAACCGCTTCCCCGCCGGCGCTTCCGGCGTTAGCCGGGTCTGCAGAATCTGCCGGGGCGGGAGATTGGGGCCTTGCAACCGCCCCGGCTTTGCCAGCGCCGGGCCGCGAAATGCTGAAACCGAACAAACCCGTGGTGGAGGAAACTTCCTCCCTCCCGCCGCCGGGGACGGTCGGCCGTTTTTTCCGGTTGAATTGGGAACAGGAAAAACTGGATACTCTCTGGGCGGGCGGCGGCCTCCGCGGAACCTGGCTTAGCTCCCTCAAACCGGGAGTAGAGGAGGGCGGGGAGCGTTTTTCTGCTATTGCGAGAGCGCAAACGGCTGCTCCATTCTCGCCGGAAACTGCTTCCGCAGATTCAAAGCCGGGGTATTCCTGGGGCGGAGGGCAAGAAGACCTCGGCTGGATATTCGCCCCCGGTTCGGACCATTGGATGGGCGGGACCGGCGTTTCTCCGGAATCCCCCGGTTCCCCGGAAATAACGGCCATTCTCAAGCGGCGTTTGAATCCCGAACAAGATCTGATCCGGGTTTTTCCCCAGGAAACCCTGGGGCATTTCAGCGAATGGCTGAATGTTAGCATTTCCCAATTGCGGCGAATGAATAACCTGCCCGGGCGGGAGAAATTATTTACCGGCCAGCCTCTAAAATTGGACTTCAGCCGGGTGACCCCGGCGCAATTTCTGGAAAAACGTCTCCGCTATCATCTTTCTTTGATAGCCCCCTATACGAAAGAAGGGGTGCAGATCAAATTGGAAGATTATACCATTCGCCCCGGCGAAAACCTGTGGAGCCTGGCCCACAAAAGATATAAATTCCCTGTAAATCTTTTGCTTTATTTCAATGATTTCGATAAATTAGAGCGCCTTTATCCGGGAGACGTGATAAAATTACCGGTTCTGTATCATTAGCCATTGCAGGAGGAGCTATGAAAATTAAGGAAAAGATGGAAGGGGATATTGCCGTGCTCACGGTTAGCGGGAATATGATGGGAGGGCCGGATTCGTCAGTGTTGCACGATAAAGTGAAAAGCTTGATCAGTGACGGATTGAAAAAGGTAGTGGTGGACATCAAAGGCGTCAAATGGATGAACAGCTCCGGTTTGGGAGTGCTGATGGCCTGCATGAGTTCTTTGCAGCAAGCCGGGGGAAGCATGAAATTATCCAACGTAACCGAAAAAGTGCAAAGCATTTTAATGATCACCAAGCTGATCGAGCTGTTCGAAACCTATGAAAATGCCGAAAGGGCCGTGGCGAAATTTTTGGAAGAAGAAAAAGCGCATTAAATCTCATTTCTAATGGAAATCATAAAAAGCTCCCGTTTTGAAACTGGGAGCTTTTTATTATGCGACGTTCTCTTCAACATCCCTGGACTGTTTCTGCAAGCGAAGCCTTTCAACTTCCGCTCAATCACGAGCTTATGTTCAGCTTACCGACGATACTTCCTTGAGTGCTATGTGGCGGATGGCCGCTGCCTGCGTTTCGACTTCCGGAAACGGCCAGGATTTATCCGCCGCTGCTGCAACTGAAGTTGTCCCGGCCTGGAAAACGACCGCTGTTGCGTTCCCCCAACCCCCGCGGCAGGCAAAGCGGTTGCGGAAAGAACGTGCCTGAATCGTGAAACGTGATCAGGGAGAGATTCTATGGCAACTCGCCAGGAAGAGATTCGGGAATTGAAAGCGCAAAACCGCCGCCTGGAAAAAGCCCTCAGCGACCGGGAACGGGAGCTTTACTCCATCCAACGGATCGGCAAGGCGCTCAGCTCTACCCTGCACCTCGATGAATTGCTGAACCTGATCATGCAGGAAATCACCACCCTGATGGACGCCGACCGCAGCTCCCTGTTCCTGGTGGACCACGAGCGGAAACAGATCTGGTCGAAAATCGCCCTGAAAGCGGAGGTAAAAGAGATCCGCCTGCCCCTGGGCAAGGGCATTTCCGGGCACGTGGCCGCTGCCGGGGAAACCATTAACATTCCCGACGCCTATAAAGACAGCCGCTTCGATCCCGCCACGGATAAAAGAACCGGCTACCGCACCCGCTCCATCCTGTGCCTCCCGGTATGGAACCCCGCCGCGCCCGGCGATCTGCAGAAAATCATCGGCGTGATCCAGGTGCTGAATAAAAAGCAGGGCGTGTTCACCGCAGAAGATGAAACCCTGTTAGAGGCGCTGGCGGGACAGGTGGCCATTTCCATTTCCCACGCCTGGCTGTATGATCGCCTGGCCAAGAAATTCCGCGAGACCGACCTGCTTTACGAGGTAGAGCAACTGCTAAGCTCCGAATACGAATTGCCGGATATCACCCAAAAGATTCTCCACAAAACGGTTGTCCATTTGAAAGCCCGCTGGGTGCTGGCCTATTTCCCGGTGGAAGGCCAGTACTGGTTCCTGGGGGTCAACGAGGGGGGAGAGGAGCGGTTCATGAGGCACGCCGCCGTTTCCCTGGGATGGACGGTTTTTGCGCAGCATCCCTCCCCGGCAGGGCTGAGGGATTGCCGGGAAGAGTGCCGGCAATATTTTGGGATCGAAGAAAACCTCGACTCGGCGACGCCGGCGGCGCTGGTTTTACCCATCCGGTTCTATCACCAGGATTACGGGGTATTGATTGCCCTGGGCCTGAAGGCCGCGGAGGGGCAGGATTTCGAAGATGAACGGATCATGCTGGAGCTGGTGGCGCAGATGATCTCCCGGGCGCAGGAAATCTATCAGCTCCGGGAAACCGCCTTGAAGCGCGAGCGGCTCTCCGCCATCGGCCAGATGATGAGCACCGTGGTACACGATATTCGCGGGCCAGTGAACACCATTTACGGATTCATGGATCTGATCGAAGATACCGGCACTTCCGCCAGCGAGCGCCGGGAATTCGCCGAGATCATCCGCGATGAAATCAAATCGGCCATGAACATGATTACCGAAGTGCTGGATTTTGCCAAGGGGAAAACCAGCATTCTGCCCCGCAAAACCAGCGTGGATAACCTGGTGAAGCGTTTTACCCCGCGGCTGCGGCAAATGTGCCAGCAGCAGAATACCGAACTGGTTTGCAATGTCAACAGCAGCCAACTGATTTACGCCGATGAAGAAAAACTGAACCGGGTGTTTTACAACATCACCAAGAACGCCCTGGAGGCCATGGGAGAGGGAGGCAAATTCCATTTTGAAGTCACCGACGACAACCGGGAAGTGGCCTTCCGCTTCTCCGATACCGGCCCGGGCATTCCCCGGGACATTCGCCACCGCCTGTTCGATTCGTTTGTGACCAGCGGAAAGGAGAGCGGAACCGGGCTGGGACTGGCCATCGTCAAAAAGATCGTGGATGAGCACCACGGCGAGATCGAAATCGATTCCCGCGAAGGGGAGGGCGCCACGTTCTTGATCAAGCTGCCGGTGTACCGCTAATCCATCCCCCGTTTAATTGGCAATTGGCAATTAACAATTGGCAATTGCCAATTAATAACGGCGCTGAAAACTCCCGAGGACCCTCATGCCGCTGCCCTGGCGCAAGCTTATTTTCTACTATCACCCGGTTTTCCTGGAGCATCTTCCCGGGCTTCGCCACCCGGAAAACCCGGAACGCCTGAAGATGATCGTGCGGCACTTGCAGGAGAGAAATATTTGGGAGCAGTTGCAGGTAGCCGCTCCCCCGCCGGCGGACCTGAAATGGATCGAAACCAACCACAGCCCTTCCTATATCCGCTCGGTTGAAGAAGCCTGCCGGCGCGCCCCGCTAATTTTGGACGGGGGCGATACGGTGGTGACCGCCCGTTCTTACGAAGCGGCGCTCCACGCCGTGGGGGCCTGCCTGGCCGGGGTAGACGATCTGCTGAACGACCGCGCCAGGTCGGTATTCTGCGCCCTGCGCCCGCCGGGACACCACGCGGAGCACGCCGAAGCCATGGGTTTCTGTCTCTTCAACAACGCGGCGATTGCAGCCCGCTACGCTATTGACCGTTATTCGCTGCAACGGGTATTTATCCTGGACTGGGACGTGCATCACGGCAACGGCACTCAGAACAGTTTTTACGATTCCGCGGAAGTCTATTTTTGCAGTCTTCACGAATGGCCCCTCTATCCCGGCAGCGGAGCGCGGGATGAGCGGGGGCGGGGATTGGGCAAAGGATATACCCTGAATATCCCCTTGCTCGCCGGGGGCGGCGATGAGGAATACCTGGAGGCGTTGCGGGATCAAATCATTCCCGAAATCCGGCACTATCGCCCGGATTTATTGATCATCTCCGCCGGTTTCGACGCCCATGAGGACGACCCCCTGGCGCAAATGCGGGTCTCTACTAACGGCTACCGGGAAATGACCCGGCTGATTCGCCAAAACATCCGAGAGATCAACGGCGGCAAAATTCTGTCCGTGCTGGAAGGCGGGTATCACCATCACAATCTGGCGGAAAGCGTGCAGGCGCACTTAGAGGCGCTGGTGGAGGAAGGCGCGTAGTGCAAAGTGGAAAATGAAAAGTGCAAAGTGAAAAGTGTAAAATGAGTAGCGATATTTGCGTTTTCTCCACATTCTGCTCTTTGCTCCATGCGCTCTGCGCTCCGCGAAAATCATGAGGAATCGAGCCGCTATGGGGCAAGATAAGCCGAACAACCAGACCCCGGACAATGAATTTGCCGAAAAGCGCCAGATAATGGTTGCTTCGCAAATCCGGCGGCGGGGAATCAGGGATGAGCGGGTGCTGGCGGCGCTGGAAAAAGTGCCCCGGCATCTCTTTGTGCCGGTTCGCTACCAGCGCCAAGCCTACAGCGACGAACCGCTGCCGATCGGGATGAACCAGACCATTTCCCAGCCTTATATCGTGGCTTACATGGTGGACCAGCTACAATTGAACGGTACGGAAAGAGTGCTGGAGATCGGCAGCGGCTCAGGGTACCAGACCGCCGTGCTGGCGGAGCTGGCCCGCCGGGTGTTTAGCATTGAAATCGTTCCCCAACTGGCTCGCCAGGCCAAAAAAATTATTACCCAATTAGGATATAAATCGGTCGAATTTCGCACCGGCGACGGCTACAAAGGCTGGCCGGAAGAAGCGCCCTTCGACGCCATCATCGTTTCCGCTGCGCCCCTGGAAATTCCCACGCTGCTCATCGAACAACTCGCTCCCGGCGGGCGCATGATCGTCCCCGTGGGAGAAGACCAGCAAGACCTGGTGTTCCTGCTCCATACCGGGGAGCGGGTGGAACAGTTCCGCAAAATCCCGGTGCGCTTTGTGCCCATGATCCGCAAAAAGGAAGCCGAATAAAATTGCCCCATTCAGGGGATTGCGCTTACGCCATGCACCCCTTATATTGTTCTTCGAGCGGAATTTGCAACGGAGTGTAAAGCTTCAGCTTTGCACACAAGTGACGCATCTTAGAGAACTCAATATCGCCCCGTTTGCGTCATTTCGCGCTTGCCTTGCTACATAACAGGCAGGTATTGTACAGTGCAAAGCTGAAGCTTTGCACTCCACTAAACCCGGAAATGCAGCATCGTGAAATTCCAATCCTTCATTGCATGGGGAATTGCCCTCGGGTGCTTTTTTCTGATTCGTTCCGGAATCTCCCTGGAAGCAAACCAGGTTCGGCTTAGCGGCCAGGTGACAGACGCCGCGACCCGCTCCCCCCTCAAGGGGGCGGATATTTATTTAGTGCGCTCCCAGGTGGGAACCATCTCCGACGCCGACGGCTATTTCAGCCTGATTCTGAAGGCGATTCAGGAGAATGATACCCTGGTGGTCGGTTTTGTAGGCTACCGGGAGTACCGCATCGCGCTGAAGGATTTCAAGAACCGCTCGCGCATCGAGTTGCAGCCGGTCAGTATCGAGCTGCCGGATTCGGTGTTAGTGCGGGGAGAGCGCATCGACCTGGTGCAGCAGGAAATTCCCCACGCCCGCGACGTGGTCGATTTCCAGACCATCGAGATTCGCGGCAGCAGCGAGATCAGCGACCTCTTCAAAACCATCCCCTCGGTGCGGGTGGAAGGCAACGACCTGACCGGGCGGCGCATTCAAATCCGCGGCAGCAACGCCGGGGAGGTGAACGTGTACGTGGACGGCATCCTGCTCAACAGTTTAGGCGAGGAGAATGCCGCGGACCTCTCCGTAATCCCCACGGAAAATATCGAAAAAATGGAAGTGTTGAAGGGGGCGAATTTAACCCTGTTAGGCAGCGGCGCGTTCGGTGGGGTGGTCAATGTCACCACCCAGAAGAGCCTGGAGCGCAGCCTGCTCCTCAAAACCAAGCAGGGCAGTTTCAATACCCAGTATTACATCGCCGAGGTGAACTTTCCCATCTCCCGGAGATTCGTGGTCAACTATTTCGGGCAGTACAGCGGCATCGAACCGGGCATCGAGTATTTCCCCGGGGAATTTGCCGACTCCGGGAAAACCGAAAACCAGACCGTCGAATCCACCAAGCAGAATCATAACCTGGCCTTGAATTATTATACCGGCAGGGGAGAGTGGAGCGCCCGTTTTTACGGGTATTTGTTAGACTACGAGAAATTATCCGCGGATAACCAGCCCCTGCAAAATTTCCGCAAAAATTATCTCCTTTCCGGCGCATACACCGGCAACCTGTTGGGGATCAATAATATGGATATGCGCCTGAATTACCTGTTGGGAGATGACGAAATCCGGCGCGACCGGGTGAGCGAGGGAGGAAGCGACCGTTTCGTGAACGCTTTCGAATCCCGCCGGCTGAATGCCCGGCTGACCAAAAAATTCGATTTCGGCCTCGCCAATGAGGTGCAGCTATTAGGCGAATATTTCCACGACGAGGTAGAAACCGACGTGCGGCAAACCCTGGGCGGCCAGGATTATTCGATTTACAACGCGCTGCTCTACGAAAACCGCTTCAGCGCCGCGGGGGTGGTGGCATTCAGCAATCAATTCCAAAACCGCTCCGACATTACCTGGAAAACCCATTTCGGAATGAGGGACGACTACGTGGTTACCGGGGATAACTACCTCGCCCCCACGGTGGGCATCCAGGTGGACGTGGAAAAGACCCGCTGGACCTTCTCTCCCTACCTCAATTACGGTAAAAATATCAAATTTCAGACCTTGCTGGAGAACGCCCGCAACGCCCTCTCCGAGGTGAGCGGCGCGGATACCCTGTTGGTGCGCCTGAAGCCGGAAGAGAGCAACGCCGGGGAGATCGGGGTGGGCGTGACCTATGATCCCGCTTCGGAAGCGTTGCGCGACGTGGACTTCAAGCTGGCGGTATTTCGCAACGTGGTGTTCAACAAGCTGGTGTGGATTCCCGGTTTTGGCGTGCAGCAGTTCGAGCAGTCGCAGATCGGGCGAAACGTCACCAAAGGGTTAGAAGGCTCCATTGCGCTCAACAAAATTGCCCGCGACTGGGATTTGATCGCCGTCGCCACGCTGCTGGATATCGAATACCCTTCCCTCTACCCCTTCAAGCCGGAGAGCATGTTCAGCCTGCAAACCCTCTATTCCGGCGACTGGGGAGGCTATTTTTCCGCCACTTTTTTCTATGAAGGGCAGAGCACCGCGGTCATTTTGAATGAATTTACTCAGGAGATAAGTTCATCTCTGCTGGAGCCTTTTTTCGATATCGACCTCTCCCTCGGTTACCGCTTCCGGGTGGGGCGGGTGCGGCTCAACCTGCAGGCCGCGGGGTATAACATTTTAGATAACAGCGGATTTCAATACTACCTGCTGAAGAAGCAGTATTTCCAGGTTTCCCTGGCGGCGAAGATTTAGAGAGCGTGAAGCGGGAGACGTGAAACGTGATCTTCTAATGCTGCCGGGGTATCACGCATCACGTTTCACGCTTTACGTTTCCCGGTGCAAACGATGCCAGACCTCAGGGGAGGTTCTCGATGAGAACATCCGATCACGGCCACGAAAGAACCTTACGTCTTTCCCACTTTACCATCGAAACCGCGCCCGACGTGGTGGTGTGGAGCGACGCCGAGGGGCGCATCCACCGCATCAACCAGGCCATCCGCCGTTACGGCTACACCCCGGAAGAATTCATCGGCAAAAAATTGTACGAGTTATTCCCGGCCATGAAAGAGAAGGCCTTCCGGGAGCGCTGGAAAGTTTTCCGGGAGAAGAAGGTGCTGGTGATGGAAAAAATGCTCCCCACCGGGGACGGGCGGCTGGTCCCCGTGGAGGTAACTGCCAACCTGATCGAGTTCGAGGGCCGGGAATACACCTGCATCTTCGTGCACGACGTCAGCGACCGCAAGCAGGCGGAGGCGGAGCTGAAACAGGCGTTGGAGGAGGTAGAGAGCCTGAAAAACCGCCTCCAGGAAGAGAACATCTATTTACAGCAGGAGATCAAGCTTACCCATAATTTCGACGCCATCATCACCCGGAATGCGCGATTCAAAGAAACCCTGGCGCAGGTGGAGCAGGTCGCCTCCACGGACGCCACGGTGCTGATCTTAGGGGAAACCGGCACCGGCAAGGAGTTGATTGCCCGGGCGGTGCACAACATCAGCGCCCGCCGCCAGCGCCCCCTGGTGAAAGTGAATTGCGCCGCCCTGCCGGCCAGTTTGATCGAGAGCGAGCTGTTCGGGCACGAAAAAGGGGCTTTTACCGGGGCGCTGGCGCGCAAGATCGGGCGCTTTGAGCTGGCCGACGGGGGCACCATTTTTTTGGACGAGATCGGCGATTTGCCCCCGGAATTGCAGGTGAAACTGCTGCGGGTGCTGCAGGACGGGGAGTTTGAGCGGTTGGGCAATCCCAATTCCATCAAAGTGGACGTGCGGGTGATCGCCGCCACCAACCGCGACCTGGAACAAGCCTTGCAGAGCGGGAGCTTCCGGGAGGATCTCTATTACCGCTTGAGCGTGTTCCCCATCCATTTGCCCCCGCTGCGGGAGCGCCCGGGCGATATTCCCCTGTTAGTGAATCACTTTGTGATGAAATACGCCGCCAAAGTGGGGAAGAAGATCGAAGCCCTGCCCCGGCGGGAGATCGACGCGCTGGCGAATTACCACTGGCCGGGGAACGTGCGGGAGTTGGAGAACGTGATCGAGCGGGCGGTGATCCTCAGCCCCGGCAGGCGCCTGGAATTGGGGCAGTGGCATTTCCAGCCGCACGGCGAGCCTGGCAATGCTCCCCTGGACACCTTAGAAGAAGCGGAGCGCGCCCACATCCTCAAGGCCCTGGAAATGACCCGCTGGCGGGTAAGCGGGGAAAAAGGCGCGGCGAAGATTTTAGCCATCAATCCCCAAACCCTGGTTTCGCGGATGAAAAAGTTAGGAATCCGGCGGTAAAGGAGTGCGGAATTTATTCTGCACCGGCAGTGCAGCCGGCCGGCCAAACTGTCTTTTCACATTATAAACTGATGTTACTTCGACAATGTCACATTTCAGGTTTTACCGCAGAGAACGCGGAGTTCGCAGAGAGATATTTATAAAAAAAACTATATTTCTCAGCGTTCTTTGCGGCCTCTGCGGTTAAATGTGACATTGTCAAGTTACTCATTTACGACTCGTTCACCCCGACCCGTCGGGGTGAACGCCGCTGATGGCGCTCTGCGCCGAGTCGTAACATGACGCGATGCAGAGCATCGCGCCGTGCGTTCCACCGGAGACCGGTGGAACGAGAATGTTCTGCGTAACATCAGTTATAAATAGCGGTTGACATTATTTGCGGAGGCCGTTATCATTGCATCATTAACGAAACAGGCGGCTTTTCCAATGGAGAAACAATCCCCCCAATACCTTACCCCAGAAGAATACCTCGCATTGGAGGAAGCTGCCGAATTCCGAAGCGAATATTACCGGGGGAAAATGTTTCACAAGGAGGGAGGATCGCTCAATCACAACCGGATTGTAGGAAACTTGAGCGCGAATCTCAGCTACGCCTTGAAAAACAAGAACTGTCAAGTATTCGCAATTGATCTGCGCCTGTGGATCAAAGCCCGGGACATGTTCACCTATCCGGACGTGCTGGTGGTGTGCGGCAAAGCGGAATTCTACCCCGGCCGCGACGATACGGTCGCCAACCCCGTAGTAATTTTCGAGGTGCTCTCCGAATCCACGAAAAATTACGACCGGGGAGAAAAGTTCGAGATTTACCGCGCACTTCCCAC
>CAZFVV010000050.1:15213-35326 GCA_964522165.1 uncultured Calditrichaceae bacterium | reverse complement strand
GGCGAGGAAATGATGGTTAAATTGTCAAATGGCTAAATGGTTGAATGGTGTACTATCACGTGACATTTGAGAATTATCGGGGAATACGTGGTTTCAGCGCCACTTTAACCTCACCCAACCCCTCCCCAACCCTCCCCTTCCCTCTCCTGTAGGAGAGGGAAGGGGAGGGTGGCGCGAAGTGCCGGGTGGGGATGGGTGAGGTTAAGAGCGGGAAGGAGACCACCTGGTATCAGAAATTCTCATATGTCAGGTGATAGTACAGGTTGAATGGCTATCCGGCTGTTCGTACCCTTCAACCGCTCATTAATCCACTAATCCATCGATATATTCCTCCACGCCATAACATCAACAAATTCAGGGAGCGCATCCATGAAAATTTCTGCTAAAATGGCCCGGCCAGGGCTGTTGCTGCTGGTGTTGAATATGCTCACCGGAAACGTTTATTCCCAATCCGTTTCGCCGGAAAACGCCGCCCCGCTCATCCGGGTGGAGCCGGAATCCCTGAGTTACCAGCTTCCCCGCTATACCTGGATGAACCGGGATTTCCATATCTACAATGACGGGGACCAGCCTCTGAACGTATCCATTACCGACCTGCAAACCGGCGCGCGGGCGGCGGGCGGCCCCCCGGCGACCATCTCCGCCGAACCATTTATTCGCTCCTTGCAGCGCCGCCTGAACCGGGTAAATCTTCCTCCCTCCACGCCGGTCGAAACCTCCCGGCAATCGCTCTATTCTTCCTCGCCGTTGCGCTCCGTGGTCATCACCGATCCCGCCGGCGACACCAATAACCCCGGCATCGACGTGGTCTCCGTGGAGATTGAGGAGAATTTTTTCAACTACATTTTTACCATCAACTTTAACGCCGCGCCGGATACTGCCGCCCTGGCGGTTCTCTCCATCGATTTGGACCAGAATTTCGGTACCGGGGCGTTTCCCGCTCCGCTGGGTTTCGGGTTGGGAGCGCACGACGTGGGCGCCGAATACGATATTGCTTTCGACATCGGCAATTTGTTAGGCGATACGCTGGGTCTCTCCGCTTCCGCCTATGTCATTCAAGGAGGAGACACTTCTTTTACCCCGGTGGGCATCTCCCTGCCTTTGAGCATCGCCGGAACTTCCGTAGAGGCGCAGTTCGTCAAATTTTTAACCCCCCCGATCATCGACGATAACCTGAACGCCTGCCTGGTTTCCCTGGGGCTTTTCAACCCCGCTCTGCCGGATTTCGCGCCGGACTACGGGCATGGTCTGTTAGGGCAAGAGAACGGCCTGAGCTGGCTGACGGAATTAGATGCCGGCGGCTTCTCCGCCATTCCCCTTACCGCAACCATCGCCCCCGGCGATTCCCTGCCGTTAACGGCGCGTCTGGTCAGCGTCAATCAGAATGGAGATTACAGCGCGGAAATCCGCATCGCCAATAACAGCGCCAACGCTCCCAACCTGGCGCTGCCGGTAAGCGCTTCCATCGCGGGGCTTGCCAGCCCGGTGCTCCAGGTTAACCCCGCGCAGATTTCCGATACCCTGTCGGCGAACCAGGTTCCCCAGATCTACGATATTACCATCGCCAACGCCGGGCAGGGCACGCTTCTGTTCCTGGCGAGCGATTCCCTTCCGCAGGGCGAAAACTGGCTGAGCGTGCCCCCGCTCTCTTTCGGGCAGCTTGCCGCGGGGGAATCGGAAGCAGTGGCCGTTACCGTGGATCCGGCGGGGTTAAACGCCAATCAAACCTATTTGGGATACGTGCAAATCACCTCCAACGACACCCTCACGCCGCGGCTCAATCTGCCGGTGGAGATATTTATTCAGCCCCCATCCGGCCTGGAGATTGGCGCAACCGTTCCGGCGTCCCTGGCGCTGTACCCCAATTATCCCAATCCCTTCAACCCCGCTACCCGGATCAAATTCGATGTTCCCCGAAGCGGCCCGGTAAAACTGGAGATTTTCACGATCTTGGGGCAGCGGGTAGCCCTGTTAGTAGCCCGGCCCCTGACGCCGGGACAATACACAGTGGAGTGGAACGCCAAAAACGATCTCGGCGAGCCGCTGGGCAGCGGAATTTACATCTACCGCCTGACCATTGGGAAAACGGCGCTCAGCCGGAAGATGATCCTGATCAGATGAGTTCGTTTGCGTGTAACCCCAAAGGAGTGCAAAATTCATTTTGCACTAAGGTGCAGAATAAATTCTGCCTGCCCTGCCTGCTGACGCGTCAGGCAGGCTGAGCAGACAGGCGCTCCTGTTCTATTTTCCTAAGAGCTTTGCCGGCAGCCAGGTGGCCATTTCCGGGAAGAGAATTACTAACAGCAACGCCGCCAGTTGGATGAGAATAAACGGGATCGCCCCCCGGTAAATGTGGCGGGTAGTAATTTGCGGGGGGGCCACTCCTTTCAGGTAGAACAGGGAGAACCCGAATGGGGGGGTCAAAAAAGAGGTTTGCAAGTTCATCGCAAAGAGAATCCCTAACCAGAGCAGGTTGACGCCCATTTTCTCGAAAATCGGCGCCACCACCGGAATGATGATGAAGGTGATTTCGATGAAATCGATAAAAAATCCCGCGATAAAGATCAGCAGCATTACCAGGGCCAGGAACAGGTGCGGGCTGAGGTTGGATTCCAAGATGATCTCGGTGAGGTAATGGTCGCCGTGCATGCCCCGGAAAACCAGCCCGAATGCGGAAGCGCCTACCAGGATGATGAAGACCATCGCGGTCAAATGGGTGGTTTCGACCATCACTGCTTTGACGGTGGAGAGGGCCAGTTTCCTCTGAATAAGCGTTAGCAGGGTCGCTCCTAACGCTCCCACGGCCGCGGCTTCGGTGGGGGAGGCGATCCCGGCAAAGATGGAGCCTAACACCGCCAGCACCAGGAAAAAGGGCAGCAGAAAGGCCATGATCACCCGGCGGATCATTCCCGATTCTTTAAAACGGCTGCGCTCTGCTTTGGGAAGCGCGGGGGCGGCCGCTGGCTTGAAAATGCTCACAATAACGATCCAGATCAGGTAAAGAACCACCAGCATCGTTCCCGGGATCACCGCTCCCATAAACAGGTCGCCCACTGGCACGTTCATCACGCTGCCCAATAAAACCAGCACAATGCTGGGGGGAATGATCTGCCCTAAGGTTCCCGCGGCGGAAATGGTTCCCGTCGCCAGGGTGGGGCTGTATTTCCATTTCAGCATGGTGGGCAGGCTGAGCAGGCCCATGGTCACCACCGTTGCTCCCACGATGCCGGTAGAAGCGGCTAACAGCGCTCCCACGATCACCACGGAGATCGCCAGCCCGCCCCGCAGCTTCCCGAACAACAGCGCCATGGTCTCCAGAAGGTCTTCCGCTAGGCCGGATTTTTCCAACATCACCCCCATATAGATGAACAGCGGCACGGCGATCAACACGTAGTTGGTCATAATACCCCAAATCCGCATGGGCAGCAGGTTGAAGAAATTGAACCCGAAGGTGAGCAGTCCCAGGATGATGGAGATGCCGCCGAGGGTGAAGGCCACCGGGTATCCCAGCATCAGGGCGGCAAACATGATTAGAAACAGCAGCAGCGGCAGAGCTTCACCCATGCCGGTCCTCCCCGGTTTTCAGCGGCTTGCCCAGCAGGGTTAGCAGGGAGCGGAAGCTCAGCGAGAGCGCCTGGAGCAGCAGAAGGAAAAATCCCAGGGGAATGACGGCTTTGAGGAGATAGCGCGCCGGAAGCCCGCCGGGGTCGGGAGATATCTCGCCGATGCGGAAGGAATTCAATACGAAGTGCTGCGAGGCCAGGATGGCGACGATGCAAAACGGAATCAGAAATACCAGGCTGCCTAAGAAATCCACCCAGGCTTTGCCGCGCTCGGAAAATTTGAGGTAGAAGACGTCCACCCGTACGTGGCGGTCGTGTTTCAGGCTGTACGCCGCGGCGATCAGGAACAGCAGCGCGAAGATGTGCCACTCCAGCTCCTGCACCGCCACGCTGCTGGTCTTCAGGATGTAGCGGGTGAAAACGTCGTAGCAAACCACTAACACCAGAACGCTGCTCAGCCAGATCACCCCCCGCCCGATGGTTTCATTCAGCCGGTCAACCACCCGGATATATTGTTGAAGGAATTTCACGCCGCCTCCGTATAGGGGAGAAGGTATAGGTTATAAGGTATAAGGCGTTGTCTTCATTATACCCTGTATGCTTCGCACAGTATGCCCCGGGATTCTACGTCGAATGCCTCACACGCCGGTACGCAATACGTCACACCGATTTAAAATCAGGCAAATTTATCAAATTTAGCGGAGATATGAAAAAGGAAAATGCGCCCGGGAGAGAATTTCAGATAACCACGCTTCAGCGTGTTGGTCAAATTCGCCAATCAAGATTTCCGGGGCGCTTTGAAAAACCGGGCATGTTTCGACTGCCGCCTGCTCCTGCCACCTGGCCGCTGTCCTCTCACCGCAGGCGCTTGAAATAGTTGATCAACCCGTTGGTGGAAGCATCATGGCCGGTTACTTCCTGGTCGTCGCGAAGCTCCGGCAGAATGGTATTGGCTAATTGCTTGCCTAATTCCACTCCCATCTGGTCGAAGGAATTGATGTTCCACACCACCCCCTGTACGAAGATTTTGTGCTCGTACAGGGCGATCAGGGTTCCTAAGGTTTCCGGGGTCAATTTTTCGAACAGGAAGGAATTGGTCGGTTTGTTGCCCGGAAAGGTTTTGGCGGCGGCGAGCTGCTCCAATTCCTCCCCCGTTAGGCCGGCTTTGGCCAACTCATCCCGCGCTTCCGCGGTGGTGCGCCCGCGCATCAGCGCCTCGGTCTGGGCCAGGAAGTTGGAGATGAGCATGGCATGATGCTCGCCGATGGGGTTGTGGCTCTTTGCCGGGGCTAAAAAGTCGCAGGGGATGAGCTTGGTTCCCTGGTGGATCAATTGGTAAAAGGCGTGCTGGCCGTTGGTTCCCGGCTGCCCCCAGATGATCGGTCCGGTGGTATAGTCAACCGGCGCGCCGCCCAGGGTTACGCTTTTGCCGTTGCTCTCCATGTCGCCCTGCTGAAAATAGGCCGGAAAGTATTCCAAATAATGGTCGTAAGGGAGAATGGCGTGGGTTTCCGCGCCCCAAAAATTGTTGTACCACACGCCTAACGCGGCCATAATCACCGGAATGTTCTGCTCCAAGGGGGCGCTGCGGAAGTGTTCATCCGCTTTGTGCGCCCCGCTTAGCAGCGCTTCGAAATTGTCCATCCCAATCGCCAGGGCGATAGAGAGGCCGATAGCGGACCAGAGCGAGTAGCGCCCCCCCACCCAGTCCCAGAACTCGAACATATTTGCCGGATCGATGCCGAATTCCCGCACCGCCTTTTCGTTGGTGGAAATGGCAACGAAATGGGCAGAAATCGCCTTTTCCGGTGCGCCGTTGGCCAGAAACCACCCCCGGGCGGAGCGGGCGTTGGCCATGGTCTCCTGGGTGGCGAAGGTTTTGGAGGCGACCAGGAACAGCACGGTTTCGGGATGTACCTTTTTTAGGGTTTCGGCGACGTCGCTGCCGTCCACGTTGGAGACGAAGTGCAGCCGCAAATCCGCTTTAGCGTAGGGGGTAAGCGCCCGGGTGACCATTTTCGGCCCCAAATCCGACCCCCCGATGCCGATGTTCACCACGTCCGTGATTGCCCTGCCGGTATAGCCCTTCCAGGCTCCCGAGCGCACCGCCTCGCTGAAGCGGCGCATCTGGCCTAACACCCGGTTCACCCCCGGCATCACGTCTTCCCCGTCCACCAGGATGGGGCGGTTGGAGCGATTGCGCAGCGCCGCGTGCAACGCCGCCCGGTTTTCGGTCACATTGATCTTATCGCCCCGGAACATTGCTGCGATCTTTTCACTCAACCGCACCTGGCGCATCAATTCTAACAGCAGCGCCAGGGTTTTTTCGGTAATGCGGTTTTTGGAGTAATCGAACAAAATATCCCCGAAGCGCAGGGAGAATTTCTCGAATCGCCGGGGATCGCCGGCGAAGAGGTCGCGCAGGTGCAGTTTCTCTATTTCTTTGTAGTGGATTTTCAGGGCTTTCCAGGTAGAAAATTCGGTTAACGAGGGCATGGGGGTCTCCTTGTTGGGTTGCGGGTGGTTGCAACAGGGCGCAGGGGGTCAGGGGGTTATTTTCCCTCCGGTATGGAACGGTAATATCGGTCGATTTTGTCATCCGGTGGGTCGTCCGTAGGGAACGGTCGCGACCGTTCCCTACCACCACGCGACGGTTCCCCACGGGTATGTTTCCCACCGGTATCGGTATTCTGCGAATTTTCAATATCCATTGCCCAGCGGGCGGGATTGGTTTCGATGTATCTCCGAATATTGTGTAATTCGCGTTCATTGCGAATGATATGGTCGTAATACGATTTCTGCCACCGGAAATCGAGCAATCCCGATTGATGAATGAATTTCGACGAGGTGGTTTTGAACGCGCCCATTAATTCTGGCACGGGTTTGATTTTGACGTGGGGGGAATCGGTATTGCCGGGTGGGGAATCGGTATCCCGTGGGGAACGGTCGCGACCGTTCCGTACACGATCATTTCCCCCGATAACCAAAATCGCATGAAAATGGTTCGGGATGACCACAAACGAATCCAATACCAGATAATCGTATTGGCGATGCAGCCATTCCCATTGGTTTTGCACGATTTTCCCGCCGGCGTTCAAATAAATTTGGCTCTGATGGATTTCTCCGAACACACAACGCCGATCTTGCACGCACACGGTGATGAAATATGCCCCCGGCGTGGAATAATCATAATTCGTCAAACGCATTTTCTTTCGTGCGGGCCGTGGTTTCATGGATTGTTCTCGACTCGACCTTTGATATCATGCCGTTCACCCGAAATTGACCGTTCATCATTTGGCGCAAATGGGTGATGATCCTGGGAATAATCACGCCGTGGGGAACGGTCGCGACCGTTCCCTGCCGCCATCCCTGCAAATAATTTAAAATATAAACCGGGGTTATAAAATAATTCTTTTTTCTGGCCTCCGGGAAAAACCGGAATCTACGGGGAGCGCCGGGGTAGCCCATCTTCCCGATTTCTTTCAAAAAGTATTGAATCTTCCCGCAAAATGCTTTATTTTTTGCGCCATTTCCGTCGGAGCAATGATTGCGCGATAAGGAGTTGCGGGGCGTTGGATGGTTGGATGAATGGAGTGATTGATGGGGCGATGGAGCATTAGAGTGATGGATTGATGAGTTATTTCTTCAACGCTCCAATCCCATCACTCCAATGCTCCAATGCGCTACATTCTACAAATTCATAACATTTTCAAACAGCGAGGTTCGGATATGGCTGGCGAAAAGCCCAAAATTATGATCGAAGCGAAAGGCCTTTCCAAGTATTACGGGCCTTTCGTGGCAATCCAGAATGTCTCCTTCACCATCCCGGAAGGGCAAATCTGCGCCTTCCTGGGACCCAACGGGGCCGGCAAATCCACCACCATGAAAATCCTCACCGGCTTCCTCTCGCCCAGCGAGGGCAGCGCGGCGATTGCCGGGTACGATATTTCCACCCACCGCCTGGAGGCCGCCCGGCGCTTAGGATACCTGCCGGAAAACGGCCCCCTCTACCAGGAGATGACTCCCCTGGAACTGCTGAATTTCTTCGGGGAAGCCCGGGGACTGGAGCCCGGCTACCTGAAACAGCGCATCGACGCGGTGGTGGAGCAGTGCGCCCTGCAATTGGTGCTGGAAAAACCCATCGGCAAGCTCTCCCGGGGCTATAAGCAGCGGGTGGGGCTGGCCCAGGCGCTGCTGCACGACCCGGAGGTGTTGATCATGGATGAACCCACCGCGGGATTGGACCCCAACCAGATCCGCGAGTTCCGCACCAACATTCGGAAGATCGCCCATAAAAAGACCATCCTGCTCTCCACCCATATCTTGCAGGAAGTGGAAGCGGTGGCCGACCACGTGATTTTCATCCATAACGGGAGGCTGGTTTTCAACGGCGCTCCCGGGGAATTGAAAGAAAACGGCTCCCTGGAGAAGCCTTTTTACCGGCTTACCGGGGAGGGACATCCGGTGGGGGCGGAGAATGGTTAATGGAGAAGGGGGAATTGTGAATTGTGAACAGAGAATTGTGAATTGTGAATTGTGAATGGTTAATGGGTAATACGGAGGAAGCATCGCAATGAAACTGAATATAAACTTTCAAATGGTAAAGGCGATTGTCAAGCGCGACCTGCGCCTGCACTTCGCCAACCCGACCGGGTACGTGTTCATTACCCTGTTCATCTTTCTGAGCGCCTACGCGGCGTTCTGGCCGGATCGTTTTTTTGCCAACAACCTGGCCAATTTAGACCAGTTGAACGCGGTATTTCCCATCCTGCTGGTGCTCTTTATTCCCGCCCTGACCATGGGGGTGTGGGCAAACGAACGCAAGGAGGGCACCGACGAGCTGCTGCTCACCCTCCCGGCCACGGACCTGGAAGTGGTGT
Organism: uncultured Calditrichaceae bacterium; assembly: GCA_964522165.1. Classification (GTDB taxonomy): domain Bacteria; phylum Calditrichota; class Calditrichia; order RBG-13-44-9; family J075; genus JABWBP01. The sequence continues at coordinate 26,883 of CAZFVV010000050.1, read as the reverse complement.
TAGGGAAATATGCCTCTATTATGGGGGTGTACAGCGCTTCCCTGGCGCTGTCGCTCGTCTATGTTTTGATCCTGGCTTGGCTGGGCAGCCCGGACTTAGGGCTGATGTTCGGGAACTACTTGGGCTACTGGCTCATCGGGGCGGCGCTGGTCTCCGTGGGGATGTTAGCCTCGCTGCTAAGCCCCAACGTGACCATCGCGTTTATCGTGGGAGCGGTATTCTGCGGCTTTTTTGTATTCATCGACCTCATCGGGGGGCTGTTTGGAGAGGGGTTGCGGAGTTTCCTGGCGCCCCTGGGAGTTCACGGGCACTTCGGGGATTTTGCCGGCGGGGTAATCAGTTTTTCCGGTTTGCTGTATTTTATATCCCTCACTGCGGTGATGATCTACCTGAACGTTCTGTTGATCAGCCGCCGCCACTGGCCCCGGGAAGCGGACGGCTACAAAATGTCCTGGCACCACGCCGTGCGCACCGTCGCCCTGGTAATCGGGGTGATCAGCCTGAACGCCATACTGGGGCGGCTGAGCCTGCGCCTCGACGTTACCGCGGAGCAGTTGCACTCCCTTTCTTCGGAAACCAAACAAATCTTGCATGAACTTCCCGCGGATCGCCCGGTCTTGATCCAGGCGTATATCAGCAAAAACGTGCCGGAGCAGTACGTGCAAACCCGGGAAAACCTGCTCAATTTCCTGAAAGAAATCGACGCCAGCGCCGGCGGCAAAGTGGAAGTGCTGGTTCACGATACCGAACCGTTCACCCCGGAAGCGCGCGACGCCCGGGAGAAGTTCGGCATTATGCCCCGGGAGGTGATGGATCCCCGCAGCACCCAGTCCAGCGTGCAGCAGGTGTTTATGGGAGTGGCCTTCACCAGCGGGGCGGAAGAGGAAGTGATTCCCTTTTTCGACCGCGGCCTGCCCACGGAATACGAGCTGGTGCGCAGCATCCGGGTGGCGGCTAAAACCGAGCGCAAAAAAGTGGGCGTGGTGGTTACGGAGGCGAAATTGTTCGGGGGATTCGATTTCCAGGCCGGCAGCAGCACCCCGGAATGGCAGGTGCTGCAGGAGTTGAAAAAGCAGTATGAAGTGGTGCGAATTTCCCCTGCCGCCCCCATCACCGAAGCGGTGGACGCGCTGTTAGCGCCCATGCCCTCCACGCTCTCGCAGGAGGAAATGGACAACCTCTTAGCCTATATCAAAAGCGGGGTTCCCACCCTGATCTTAGACGACCCGCTGCCCATCGTGAACGTCGGCATCGCGCCCTCGGAGCGCGCCGGGGCTAACCGCAATCCCTTTATGAGCCAGGGCGGCCCTCCGCCGAAGGAAAAAGGTAATATCAACGGTTTCATGGTCGAATTGGGGATCAACTGGAACACCGCGCTGGTGGTGTGGGACGCTTACAATCCCCACCCGGATTTCGGCAACCTTCCCCCGGAGATCGTTTTCGTGGGGCGCGGGAACGAAAACCCGGAAGCGTTCAATAAAGCCAATCCCGCTTCCGCCAATTTGCAAGAACTGGTGCTGATGTTCCCCGGCTTTCTCAACAAGGCTTCCCGGGCGGAAGTGGAATTCGAGCCTTTGGTGAAGTCCGGCATGGTATCCGGAACCCAGCCTTACGGGCGCATGGTGCAGCGCCACTTCCTCTTCGGCCCGCAGTTGAACCTGCGCGGCCTGCCGCATTTCCCTACGGATGTGGATTACACCCTGGCGGCGCGGGTTCGCAGCGCGGCTGCGGGGGCGGATACCACTGCTTCCGCACAAAAGCCCGGGCAGAAAAACCTCCACGTCATTATGATCGCGGATATTGATTTCATCTCCGAACAGTTTTTCGAGATTCGCAGGCAGGGATTCGGCGCCCTGAATTTCGACAACATCAACTTTTTTCTCAATTGCATCGATGAACTGGTGGGAGACGACTCCTTCATCGCCCTGCGCAACCGGAGGGTGAAACACCGCACCTTAGAATACGTGGAAGCGCAGAGCCTGGAGTATCAACAACGCCGGGCGGAGGATGAGCAGAAAGCGGAAGCGGAAGCGCAGGCCGCCCTGGCCGAGGCGCAGCGCCGCTTAGACGAAAGAGTGGCGGAAGTGCAGCAGCGCGAGGACGTGGACGCCCAGACCAAGCAGATCATGGCGGAGAATATCCGCCAGGTGGAGCAGCGCAAGTTCGACGCGGTCAAGAACACCATCGAAGCGGAAAAAGAGGCCAAGATCGCGGGCAGCAAAGAGCGCATGGAAACCCAGATTCGCGCCATCCAGAGCGGCATCAAGCTCCTGGCGGTATTGCTGCCGCCCATCCCGGTCATCATCGCCGGCGCCTGGATTTTCATCCGCCGCCGCAAGCGCGAGACCGAAGGCGCCGCCGCCGCGCGAAGATTGAGAAGCTAAGAACCCCTCTGGCCGGTACATCCTGCAAATCATAAAGCTTTTTTAGACAGGATGACAGGATTTACCGGATGAGGTGTTCTTCTGGCGTAATATACTGGTTAATGAATCCTGTTCATCCTGTTCATCCGGTCAAAAAAAAGAGTCTGAAGTAGGAGTCAGCCATGAACGAAAAAAAGAAAACCCTGATATTCGCCGTAACGGCCATCGCCCTGGCGCTGCTGGCGTTTGTGACCGCCCCGAAAAAGGTCACTCCCAACGCATTTCTCGACCAGGGAGAACCCTTTTTCCCGAATTTTACCGATCCCAACGAAGCGACTTCCCTGGAAGTGATCAATTTTGATGAAGAAACCGGGGAGGCGATTCCCTTCAAGGTGGTGTTTTCCGGGGGGAAATGGAGCATTCCCTCGCACTACGATTACCCCGCGGACGGCAAGGAGCGCCTGGCGAAAACCGCCGCCGGGGTGATTGCCCTGCGCAAGGACGATTTCCGCAGCGATAACGTGGCCGACCAGGAGGCCTGCGGGGTGATCGATCCCATCGATGAAACCGCAACCGCCCTGAAAGGGCGCGGGAAACGGGTAACCATTACCGGGAACAACGAGCAGGTGCTGGCGGACGTTATCATCGGCAAAGCGGTGCCGGAGCGGGAAGGCTTTTACTTTGTGCGGATGCCCGGCCAGAAGCGCATTTACGCTGCCCGGGTGGACCTGGACGTCTCCACCAAATTCAGCGATTGGATCGAGGCGGACTTGCTGAAAGTGGAGAAAAACGACATCAACCAGGTCATCTTGAAAGATTATTCGATTAACGAGCGCACCGGCAGCGTAAACCAGCGCGACGTGTTGACACTCAAAAAAGAGGGCGATAAGTGGGTTGCGGACCGGATGCCCGCCGGCCAGGAAGTGGATAACAGCAAAGCCACTACCCTCCTCACCACCCTCGACGAGCTGAAAATCGTGGGGGTGCGCCCCAAACCGGCCGGGCTTTCCAACAGTTTGAAGAAGAGCGAGGCGGGAGTGGAGATCACCACCTCGGATATGCTTTCCCTGCAAAGCAAGGGGTACTATTTTGCCCGCGACGGCAGCCTGCTCTCCAACGAGGGGGAGATGCAGGCGCGCACCGGGGACGGGGTGGTTTACACCCTGCGCTTCGGAGAAGTGGCTTACGGAAGCGGATTCGAGGTGAGCGCCGGCGGCGATACGCTGCGGCAGAACCCCGCCGGCCCGGCGGAAAACCGCTACCTGTTCATTACCGCCAGCTTCGATCCTTCCCAATTGAAGGAGCCGCCCAAACCGGCCAATACCGATTTTCTGAACAAAGCAGACAGCCTTTGGAGCGACGGCGACCGCCGAAACAAGGAAATTTACGACGCCCACGAGGCCTGGCGACAGAAATTCACCCGCGGGCAAATGGCCGTGGATGAATTGAACAACCGCTTTGCCAACTGGTATTACGTAATATCCGAAGAGAGCTTCAAGAAGCTGCGCCTCACCCGGGCGGACCTGGTGAAAGCGAAAACATCCTGATGGCTGGGAGTGCAAAGCTTCAGCTTTGCCTTCATTCCATGCGTGCAAAACTGAAGTTTTGCACTTCCTTCAATACCAACCAGAATCGGAGACGATGATGAAAAAACTGTTTAGCGCACTTTCGATTATTTTATTGATCCTGTTGGCTGGCTGCGGCAAAGACGAGCACGCCCAACAATCCCCGGAACACTCCGAAGCCTCGGAGAGCGCGGCCTTGCAAAAAGCCGACCCCGCGGGAACTTACGGCAAAGCCATCAGTTCGGGCGATACCGTGCTCGTTTCCCAAATTTTAGAAACCCCGGAAGCGTACCAGGGGCGCACTGTAATCATTAGCGGCGACGTGGTGGAGGTGTGCCAGAAACGGGGCTGCTGGATCGAAGTAGCCGGCGATAAACCCTATCAAACCATCACCGTCAAGGTGAACGACGGGGAGATCGTATTCCCCCTGAGCGCCCGGGGCAGCCGCGCCGTGGTGGAAGGAACCGTTGAGCGGATCGACCTCACCGCGGAGCAGGCCCTGAAATGGAAAGCGCACCAGGCGGAGGAAAAGGGATTGCCCTTCGACTCTACCACGGTGCAGGGTCCGCTGACGATCTGGCGCATCCGCGGCCTGGGGGCGGAGATTAAAGGGTAGAATAGTGTTTGGGTGTTATAGTATTATGGTGTTATAGTAATCTGTGCACTAAAACACCATAACACGATAACACCAAAATACCCCCAACCCACGAAAATGGCATGAAAAAATCGAACTGGCGGAAATGGAACCGCGCGATTCACCGCGACCTGGGATATATCTGCGTGGGATTGACCCTGATCTATGCCATCTCCGGGGTGGCGGTGAATCACGTTCAGGATTGGAACCCCAATTACAAAATCGAACGCACTACCGCGTTCGTCGGGCCGGTAGAGGATTCTGCGAATAATACCGATGACGCGCTGGCGCGGGAAATCCTGCGCCGGCTGGGGCTGCCCGGGGAGTATAAAAACACCTTCCGGCCCGACCCGGAAACCCTGCGGATTTTTGCCGGGAACCGTACCATCCAGGTAAATTTGCGAACCGGCGAAGCGGCGCAGGAGACCGTGCGAACCCGCCCGCTGATTTACCAGACCAACTTCCTGCACCTGAACCATCCCAAACGGCTGTGGACCTATTTCGCGGACCTCTACGCCGTCGCCCTGGCGCTGCTGGCCGTCACCGGGCTGTTTATTTTGCGGGGGAAACAGGGAATTACCGGGCGGGGCGCCTGGCTGACCGCGATCGGCGTTCTCCTGCCGCTGTTTTTCCTGTGGCTCTATTCTTGAACGGCCATACTTCACATGGTCATGAATTGCGTTTTTTGAATGATGCTCGATGCTCGATATTGGATGCTGGATTAATTAGTTTATCGCGCATCCAGTATCAAGGATCTAGCATCAGTGAAATACGCAATTTATGCCCGTTTGCATAATAACAAGTCACCTCATCAAAACCATCTTCCGCGCCGCCCGGTAAGCGCCGGCCTCTAAGCGGTAGAGGTACACCCCGCTGGCGACCGGCGCGCCGCGGTCGTCTCTTCCGTCCCACTGCACCGTATAGCTGCCGGGAGCTTTGTTTTCGCTGACCAGGGTGCGCACCAATCGCCCGGCCACATCATAAATCTTCAATTCCACAAATTCGAAATCTGCGATCCGCAATCCGAAATTCGTCCCGGGGTTGAACGGATTGGGATAATTTTGCTCCAGTGCAAAATCTCCCGGAATCTCGCCAGTGAAGGGTTCGCTAATCCCCACCGCGGCGTTGACCACCACCCGCAGAGTATCCTGCGCAAACGCGCCTTCCGGGTCGGTTACGGTGACGCCCAGGAGCATCTCGCCTGAGAATCCCGGGGCCGCTAAGAGGCTCAGCGTTCCGTTGCCGGGGTGGTAGTTGTAGAGCACGCCGTTGTTAGATGCGGAAAAAGTAAAGCTCAACAGGGAATCCGGCGTCTCCACGTCTTCCACAAAATCCCACAGGCTCAGCGACGCGGAGGAGTCCGGCGGGAGGCTTAGCGAATCCGGCAACCCGGCGATTTCCGGGGGATCGTTTACCGGCAGAATGGTCACTATAAAGGTATCTGTTGCAGCCAGGCCGCCGTCGTCCTGGGCAATCACGCTAACCCGCCCCTCGCCGAAGTAATTCAGGGAGGAAGCGACCGTTAAACTGTCCCCCGCCAGCAGCGCCTGGATATCCGGATTGTCTGAAATGATGCTGAAACTGAGGCCGGCCCCGGAATCGGGATCGTGGAAAATGGCGGAAAGGCTGGCGGCGGCTAAGCGCGGCCCGCCGTCTTCGGGAAAGGCGAGATCCGCAATGGGCGAAATCAGGGTTGGGGGATCGTTTACCGGGGTAATCGCCACCGTAAACGTGTCGCTGACGGTAAATTCCCCATCGTCCGCCATTACCACCACGCTCCCCTCGCCGAAGTAATTCAGGGTTCCCTCCACCCACAAACTGTCGTTCTGCACCCAGGCCAGAATGTCGGGGTTATCCGAAGTTGCGCTAAAAACGAAAGCGCTGCCGGGGTCCGGATCGAAGAATACCGCATTCAGGTTCGCAGCCGCTATTTGCGGCCCGCTGTCTTCCGGGAAGCTGAGATCGGGGATCGGATTCAGCAGCGCGGGCGGGTCGTTGGCGCCGGTTACCGTAATTAGAATGGTATCCGCGTCTGCCAGCCCCTCAGGATCGGTGACGGTGAATTTCACGGTGAAAACTCCTGCGGAATCCGTGGTCGCGGTGAACACCGCCGTATGGGTCAGCGGATCGATGCCGATTTGCAGGTCGCCGGTATCCACCTCGATTCCCTGCGTCCCGCGCTCTTCTGAAAAGGATGGCTTACGCCATGCGCCATGCGCTATGCGCTCTGCGCTTTGCGCCCCGAGCACCTGCGCCGACCAGGAAAGCTCCGCGGGATCGTTATCCGCGTCGTTTACCCACTCATCCAGATCGAGGCTGTAGCTGCTGTCTTCCGGGAAAGTAACGTCGGGAAGCCCGCTGATGGCCGGGGGATCGTTCACCGGGGTAACCGTGACGGCAAAGGTGTCGCTGGCCGAATATTGCCCGTCGCTGGCGCTCACCAGCACCGTTCCCCCGCCAAAATAGTTCAGGGTAGAAGTGATCCACAACTGATCGCTTTGCAAGATCGTCTGAATTCCCGGTTCACTGCTAATCGCGCTGAAACTGAGCGTCGCGCCGGAATCGGGATCGGCAAACACCGCGTTCAGGTTGCTCGCTGCCAGGTAGGTTCCGCTGTCTTCCGGGAAGACCAGGTCGGCGATGGGAGAAACCAGCGCCGGGGGATCGTTCACCGGGGTGACCGTCACCGTGAAGGTGTCGCTGGCGACGGTGCGGGTTCCGTCGTTGGCGGAGACGATTACGTTACCGCCGCCGAAGAAATTCGGGGAGGATGAGACCGCCAGGCTCGCTCCCTGCACTGCCGGTTGAATGCCGGGGTTATCCGAGAAGGCGCTGAAGGAGAGCGCCGCGCCGGGATCGGGGTCGGAAAACACCTCGTTGAGGTTCTCCGCCGCGGTAACCGGCCCGCTGTCTTCCGGGAACTCCAAATCCGGTATGGGATTGGCCACGAAAGGCGGGTCGCCGGCCGCGCTAACGGTTACGGTGATGGTGTCGCTGTCCTCCAGCCCCCCGGGGTCGCTGACCGTGAAAACTACCGTGAAGACGCCGCTGCTGTCGCCGGCAGCGCTGCAAACCGCGATTTGGGTGGCGGGGTTGATGGCGATCTGCAAATCTTCCGGATCGATTTCAATTGAAGATTGCAGATTGAAAATTGCAGATTGAGAATTTGAAGAGTGCTGCTCGCTCCGATCCCGGAACGCCGGGACGGAACGAAGCTCTGTTTCGTGGGGAGGAAGGGCGCTTCGTTTCGTCGTATTCAGAGACTGCGCGGCGATTACTTCCGCGCTCCAACTGAGTTGCGCGGGGGTATTGTCCACGTCGCTGGCGCGATTGGCCAGGTTAAGCGTCGCGCTGCCGTCTTCCGGGAAGGTAAGATCGGGCAGGGGCGAGATGATCACCGGGGGATCGTTCACCGGCTGCACTTCGACGAAAACCCCGGCGTTGTCGGTGGCGCCGCTTTCGTCGGTAATGGAATAAAAGAAAGAATCCAACCCGAAGAAGTTTGCCGTGGGAAGGTAGGAAAAGCTGCTATCGCCAACCTGGGCGGCGGTTCCGTGCGCCGGGGAGGTGTGCCCGGTAATGCTGAGGTGGTTCCCGATGGAGGCGTTGTCGTTGCGCAGCACGTTCAGCGACGCCCCCTGGTCTTCCGGGGTCGCGGCGTAGTCGTTCACCGCGGTCAGCCCGGCGCTCAGCCGCACCACCGTCAGGGTCACCCCTCCCGGCTCGTAATTGACCTCGAACATGGGATACCCGGCGATGGCGGGGCCGTTCACCTCGCTGAACTGCCCGTTCCGGGAGGCGTGGGTGAGGATGGTGAATTCATCGCCATCCGCGGGGGTGTAATTCTGCGCCAGGGTGATATTCAAAGCGCCGTTCAGGTTGGCCGCCCCGGAAACCGCCAGGCGGTCGTACTGGCTGCCCGCGCTAAGCCCCGCCAACTCCACGTTCAGCGCTCCCCCGGGAGATTGGGCGTAAGCGCCGGCGACGCTAAGGACGCCGGGAGACATTCCCGGGCTGAGGGCGCCGTTGTTGGCAAACGTGGCCGCGGTTAAATCCAGCGTTCCGTTCCCGCGGATTTCGCCGCCGCTTTCGTTGGAGAGCAGGTGGGTGAATTTCAAAACCCCGCTCTCCACCACCGTTACCCCCGCATTGGAAAAATCCACCCCGATGGTGGAAAGCCCGGCGCTGTTTTTCTTATGAACCACCCCAAAGTTTTGGATACTCCCCCCGTTGGGCGCGACAAAGTTGATCGCGGCGTCGTTGTGAATTTCAAAAACCGCCCCGGGCTGATTGACGATCTGGGCAAAATTCTCCAGCCGGATGGCGCCCGCGCCGCTCCAAACCATCTCTCCTAAGTTGTTCAGAAATTTTCCGTTCAGGGTGCGGTAGTTATCCCCGGTAAAATTCAATTTTCCGGTAATTTTTAGCTCCCCGGTTCCGCGGGCAACGCCGCGCCCCCAGTTGAGCGTGCCTTTTACCAGCAGGGTTCCCTCCCCGTCGATCACGGCCAGGTTATTATCCATGTTCACGGTGACGGAGTTAGAAACGTCTAAGCCGGAGCTGTTGACCAGGAGCGTGGCGTCCTCGATCCGCACCGTTCCGTTGCCGGTGAAATCCGCGTTGTTGAACGCAAAGCTCCTTTCCGCGAATACCAGGGTGTTCCCGGATGTGGTGTGGAAATCCCCGGTGCTGTTGTTAGGGGAGCCGCGCTCGAAGCGCAGGGTTCCGCTGTGCGCGTTCACGTCGCCGGTGTTGACGAACACCGCGTCGATGTAGCTGATGCCGCTTCCGGCGCTTTTGGTCATCACCCCTTTGTTCTCGAAGCTGCCGCCGTTGTCGGCCAGCACGTAATCCATCAACGCGTCATTTTGAATGTCGAACGTTGCGCCGGATTTGTTGACGACTTTGGCGGAATTTTTCAGCTTGATCGCCCCGGCCCCGGGCCAGGTCATCAACTCGTAATTATTGATGGTCAGGCCGTTCAATTCCTTGAAATCGTTGCCGCTGAAGTGAAATTCACCCCTGGCGTTGATGTCCTCCGACCCGGTAATCACCCCGTTGGTCCAATAAAAAATGCCCTGAATGGTTAAATCTTCGTCACATTGCAGTTTTGCAGCGGACATGGTCGCGCTAACGCCGGACTGGATTGTCGCGCCGTCGCCGTCCACCGTGATATTGTCTTTGGAAAATTTCACGCTGCCGTTCCCGCTAAAAACTACCCCCTCGAGGGCCTGGTTTCCCCCGTTAAAATCCAGCAGAGCGCCCGCGGCAATATTGAAAACCGCGTCGCTGTGCAGCCCGCCTTTGGTAAGTTGGAAAGCGCCGCTGGCGATGTTTGCGGTTCCATGGTTCTCAAAATAGACTTTTACGGCGGCCTGGCCGGTTCCCGCGCTCTTGCCCAGGGTTCCGTAATTCAAAAAGCTCCCCCCGCCCGGCTCCAGGTACTCCACAATCGCGTCAACGGCGAGGTCAAAGGTTGCGCCCGCTTCGTTGCGAAGCGCCGCCCCGTTGACCAGTTTGATAGAGCCGCTTCCGCTCCAGGTCGCCGCGCCGTTATTTTTCAAGGCGGCGCCGTCTAACTTGCGGGCGTTCGCGCCGCTAATTTCGAGCGCGCCGTTGACGGTTATGGCCGCGGGGCCGTGAATGGCCCCCCGTTCCCACAGCAAATTGCCGTTTACGGTTACGGGAGCGCCGGCGGAGAGGATGGCGTTGGATTCACGAAGCGTCAGGGTGAGGCCGGGAGCAAACGTGGCCGCCGCGCCGCTGACGGCCACCGCGGCATTGACGATCTCCACGGTTCCGCCGCCTTCAAAAACCACGTTGTTGAGGGCGTGCGCCGCGCCGTTGAACTCGAATTCGCTGCCGCTCTGCACGGTGACGGCGGTTCCGCCCAGGCTGCTGTTCTTTTTCAGCATCATGGCGCCGGAATTTATGGTGATGGGGCCGGTAGTGGAAAACCCGACGTCGATCAGGGAGGTGCTGTTGCCGGCGCTCTTTAAAATCGCTCCGGCGTTGATAAAACTGCCCCCGCCGGGGATGAACGATTCGATGTTGGCGTCATTTTGAATCTCGAAGGTCGCTCCCGCGTCGTTCAACAGCAGCGCCCCGTTGCGCAGCCCGATCTTTCCCGCGCCGCTCCAGATGCCATTGCCGCGGTTGAGCAGGCTGCGGGTATTCAATTCCTTGACGTTGCCGCCGGAAATTCGCAGCGCCGCCCCGGGAGCCACCACCACGCTGTCGCTGCCTTCTAATTTTCCGCCGGCCCATAGCGCCAGCCCGGTGACCGCCAACTTTCCGTCGCCGTTCAAAATGCCGCCGGTGAGGCTGAAACCACCCACTTCCGCGTCCGCGGAAAGCGCTACCGCGCCGGAATTGACCACTGCGCTGTCCGCCGGGCCGGGAACGCCCTGGGGGTTCCAGTTACCGGGAACGTGCCAATCCCCGGAGCCAACGCTCCAGGTGTATTTTGTCTGCGCGATTCCCGCAATCGTCAAAACTCCGAACATCAAAACCATCAAACCAAACTTCACAAAACCACGCGCACGCCGCATAACTTCCCTTTCGATAGTAGCTTTAAAAAATCGTTTTAAAAGTCTAAATTTTCGCCACTAAGACATAAAGACACCAAGATTTCACCGAGGTTTTTTGAGGTTTTTTGTGATTTCTTTGAGCCACCGTGGCAATATTCAAAAACAGCTTCTAAGCAGGTTTCTCCTGCCGGGCCGGCAGAAATTTTCTGAAAATGATAAAAGGATCCCTTGCAGGGGGGCTACTTCAAGATGTTTCCTGAAAAATGTAGATATGGAAATCGAGGGAGTTGCCGTTCACAAGAGGAGAGTGCAAAGATCGCCCGGAGGTTGTTACATCCCTGTTAATCATCAATTAAAGCAAAAATTTAGAAATTGGCAACCGTCGCGGGCATGATAGAATTCACGAAATCCGGTTTTCAAAAATCAAGCTGCGGGGGAGGGCGCGGCGGGGCTTGCGGTAATAAAAAACCACCCCCAACGTCCCTGTCGAGGGTGGTAAAAATTCAAGTGCGTTTGTGTTATAATGCTCTGGTGTTCTGGTGTTTTCGTAATTTGAGCGCTAAAACACTAAAACACTA
>CAZFVV010000050.1:0-15113 GCA_964522165.1 uncultured Calditrichaceae bacterium | reverse complement strand
CTAAAACACTAAAACACTACAGACCCTCGCTACCGCTGATTCAACGAGGTTTGCATCCGTAGGCGATCTTTCCCGCCGAATTTGGGCGCAGGGGGAGCAGCGGGAACCCGGGTGGTTTTTCCAAGGTTGGGCCGCCAGAAGAGATTCAGGTCGCTTGCGTCGATGCCGCTGTCGAGGTTGAAATCGCCGGATTTGCCGTACTCCCACGCCGTTCCGTTCTGCGCCCGCCAGGCGCTATCCCGGTCTGCGGCGTCGATGTTCCCGTCCGCGTCGGCGTCTCCCGCGTACATTCCGAAGACGCCGGGCTCCAATTCCTTCATGGGATTAGCGCCATAGGCCTGGGATTGGGCAGTGGTGAAATCATACAACGGGCTGGCTTCGTTCAAGGCCAGGGCGGCGGCGCTCATAATGCTCAGGTGGTTGCGGTGGTGTGCCACCACGTAATAATTGCCGTGGGGAACGTCGAAGGTCAGCGGGGTGATCCCGTCGATATCCAGCACGCTGCCGTTGCTCTGGAGCCAGGCGGCGCGGGAGGCCACAGCGCTGGCGGCGGTGCTGTCAGTGCGTAATTCCACCAGCACCCAATCCACAATTCCGTCGGGAATATCCGCGGCGCTTTCCGCGCCGGAATAATTCCAGGGGGCGTTGTTGAACGGCTGGCCCAGGGGCAGGAGGTTGGCAGCGTTCAGGCCGGTTTGCATCGCCCCGCTGCCGTAGGGACCTTCCAGCCAGAGTTTGAGGTTGGCCCGCGTGCCCACCGCAATTACGCTGAGCTGCAGGCTGCCCGGCGTATAGGTGGTATCCAGCGCCTTGCCGATGCCCACGTAGGGCAGGTTGAGGCTATCGAAATCCCCGCTGCGGCTTCCGAACAGCATAACGTCGAATTGGTCTCCTAACTGGGGCAAAAATCCATTGATGAAGCTTACGTTCAAACGCCCGTCCAGATTGGCGTTTCCGCTGACCGCCAGCCGGTCATACTCGCTGCCCGCGGTGGTCCCCCCTAATTCGATTTCCAGGGCGGAAGTGTCATCCTGGGTATAGTTTCCGCTCACCGCCAGGATGCCGGGGGAGGTTCCGGGAGCAAAAGTTCCGTAATTGAAAAACGTAGCCATGCTCAAATCCAGGGTTGCGCTGCCGCGAATGACGCCGGTAGTATCGTTGACCAGCGCCGCGGTGAAGGCCAGGGTTCCGCTGCCCGCTTCCAACATGCCGTTGTTCTGGAAGCTTACATCAATAGTAGAGATTCCTGCCCCGGCCTGCTTGGCCACCAACCCGGCGTTCTCGAACGTTCCTCCGAGCGGGGTTATGAAATCGATGACCCCGTCGGTTTGGATCAGGAAAGACCCGGCTGCCTGGTTGGTGATTTTTGCGTTATTTTCCAATTCCACGGTTCCGGTTCCATTCCAGGTAATCGCCCCGTTATTGGTGAGGGTGCGGGCGTTCAGGGTTTTCGAGCTGGTAGTGCTGATGGCGGAAGCGCCGTTCAAGATGAAGGGAGCGCCGCCGCTGATGGTTCCCCGGTTCCAGGTGAAATTCCCGTCGATGGCGACCGGCCCGGTTCCGAATATCGTTGCCCCGTCGCCGTCCATCAACAGGGCGGCGCCGGAGTTTACCGTGATGCCATCGCCGATGATATTCAGAGACGCGCTATTGATAAAGGCTGCGCCGCTGCCGTTGAAAACCAGGCTGTCCAGCGTGTACGTGGCCGCTTTGTTATCGAACATCAGGATAGCGCCGTTGCTGAAGTTTACCGCGTGATTGCTGAGACTGCCGCTGTTGGACAGCCGCAGGGTTCCGCTGCTCAGGTTGACGGTTCCGGTATTGGTCAGGAATACCCCGATGGAGCTGGTGGTAATGCCGCCGCTTTTGGAGAGGGTTCCGGCATTGGTCATCGAGCCGCCGCCGGGGGTACGGAAAAAGATGCTGGCGTCGCTTTGAATGTCAAAAATGGCACCCGGTTGGTTGGATACCAAAGAGACATTGGACATGCGGAATTGCCCGGTTCCCGAGAGGGTGGTGATGGCGTTATTGGTCAGAACCATCCCACTCAGCACTTTCGTGGAAGTTGAACCGATATTCAGCAGGCCGTTAACCGTGAAGGCGGGCAGGCCGCTGAGCGTGCCCCCGTTCCAGTTGAAGGTTCCCCAGATCGTAAGGGGGGCGCTGCCGCTGAGAACGCCGTCGGAACCGCCGCCTAAGGTAAGAATTGCCGGCGAATTCACTATCAGCCCGGTTCCTCCGAGCGTAATGATCGGCTCATTAAGCAGCAGGGTGCCGTTCCCATTCAAGCTAATGTCCTGAAACGTATGGGTTCCCTGCTTAACCTCGAAGGTAGCTCCGCCGGCAATGGTAAAGATTGCGCCGGTTTGGGCGCTGTTTCCCTCTAATTGCAGCTTGCCGGCATTGACGTTTACCAGCCCGGTGTTGGTGAAATTCGTCTGCATAACGGTGGTAGAAGCCCCCGCGCTCTTGGAGAGGGTGCCGGCGTTGTTAAATGTGCCTCCCAGGGGCGCAATGGTATTCAGGTCGGCGTCGGTTTGAATGTTGAAGCTGGCTCCCAGCAGGTTCATGATCACCGCGCCATTATCAAAATTGATATTTCCGGTTCCGCTCCAGGATGCGGAGAGGGCATTGGTGAGGGTGCGTCCTCTCAGGGTCTTGGCGGAGGAGCCGGTAATATTCAAAGCGGCGTTAGCGGTTAACGCCCCGCTGCCGGTTATCGTACCCCCGCTCCAGTTGAGAACGCCGTTCGCGGTAATATTCCCGCCGCCGTCCACCACCCCGCCGGTGATTGCCAGGGAGGTGGCGGCATCTACAGTAATCCCCGAACCGAGCACCTTTACCGAATCCCCGGAAAACTGCACCGTTCCGCTGCCGGCAGTGGTGATATTATCCAGGGAGTGGGCGCCGCCGTTGAAGTTCAACAATCTGCCCGCGGCAACAGTCAGGGTGGTGTTGGTATGGGCGCTGCCCCGGGTCAATTGCAAGGTTCCGCTGTTCACGGTTATGGCGCCGGTATTAGAAAGGGGAAGATCGATGGTGGCGAGGCCTGCTCCCGCGCTTTTGACTACCGTCCCGGCATTGACCACGCTGCCGCCAAGTGGCTCCAGATAATCGAGCGTTCCGTCGGATTGAATGTCAAAAACCGCCCCGCTTTGAATCGAAATCAAGGCGTTGTTGGAGAGTTCCACCAGCCCGGTGCCGGTGCGGTACATCGAACCGGCCACGGTAATGGTTCTGCCGTCGATATTTTTGGAGCTGCTGCTACTGAAATCGAAAACCCCGTTTACGGTAAAAGATCCCAAGCCGGTAATGGTGCCGCTTATCAACGTGAAAGTACCGTCGATTACGACCGGGCCGCTTCCTTTGAAGAAAGCCCTGTCTTCATTCAACTCCATGGTCACCCCGGCGCCCACGGTTATGCCCGATCCTCTGACGTCCACGACCACTCCCTTACCTTCATCCACGTCAAGAATCTGCACCGTCCCGCTGCCGTTGAAGGCGGCGCCGTCAAAAAGAAAGCTGCGCTCGGCCAGCGCCAGGTAATCGCCGGCGGTAACATTGAAGGTACCCGCGCTGCTAACCGTGGTGTCACCGCGCTCGAAGCGCAGGATGCCGCTATTGGCGTTGACCACCCCGGAAGCGGTATTGATAAAAACCGGGTCGATCTGGGTTTCCTCGTTCCCGGCGCTTTTGGTCAGGGTTCCGGCGTTGGTAAAGCTGCCGCCGCTGTCGGCCAGCACGTAATCCATGCGCGCGTTATTTTCGATTTCGAACAGCGCCCCGGCCTCGTTTTCAATATGGGCATGGTTGCGGAGTTTAAGTTCCCCTCCCCCGGTCCAGGTTACCGTACCTTGATTGCGCAAGGTTCTTTTAATCAGATTCTTGTGGTCGCTTCCGCTGATCGCTAATTCCGCCCCGGGATTAATGGTAGTGGTTCCGCTTCCGGACAGTTCGCCGTTACTCCAGTTCATCTGCCCGGCGATGCTCAAGTTTGCGCTTCCGGTAATAGCGCCGGCAGCTAAAACCAGGTCCTTTACCTGCACATGGGTCGTCAGCTTCACCGTTCCGGTGCTGATGATAACATTATCGCCCGTTCCGGGAACGCCGTTGGGAGACCAATTGGCGGGTTCGTTCCAGGTACTGTCGCCTCCGATCCAGGTATAAGTGGTTTGAGCTAAGAGGGGGGAAAATGCGGTGAGAAGGGCCATGCCAACAAATATGATGGTAGAAATACGCATAATTGATTAGCCTTTCCCATTTATGATGATGGTTCGTTAATAAACCCTGATATTACCAGTTCGCAAATTCTGGTAACTACCGGGATCGAATTCATAGAACTTAGCCTGTCCGCATCAATATTATTTGCCTGGGGCAATATAGCGGCGGGCGGAGAATCGCGGATGATTCACCGCACATAGTTTTATTTGCGAACTTAAGAATGCTGTTCCTGCAGGGACTTAAAGCGCCGGTAAATTGAGCAATCACGTCGAAAAAATGTCGTGGAGTAATTTTTTTTCTTGGTATTTATAAAAATGCGCTCTAAATTCGCCCACTACCGGGTAAGTATAGGAATCTTTTGGTTTTGTGCTTATTCGGGGTTAGTTAATTTTTAATTAATATTTAATCGAGGAGATTTTTTAATGATGGCAGAGCGTGAGATCGGTACTGTCAAATGGTTTGACGCGAAAAAGGGTTATGGATTTATCGCCAATGAACAAGGAAAGGATATCTTTGTTCATTACACCTCGATCCAGAGTGAAGGATTTAAAACCCTGGAGCAGGGGATGCAAGTCGAGTACACTATCGGAGAGGGCAAGAAAGGCCCTCAGGCGCAGAATGTGATTGTTCTCAACAAGTAAAAAACGGCCATAAACCCGAATGACAATACGGCGCACTGGGCGGTGCGCCGTTTTTTTTTGCCCTCCCCGGCTGCAGCTATCTCCGGTAAGCAGGGCGAGTGAACTAAGATATTCCTCCCAATCTTTTTTAAATATTCCTTCATACCAACAATTTCATTAAATTATTACCGCAGAGGTTAAGATTGGCGAATGGCCGGAAACCTTGGTTGATAAAGGTTTTGAGCCGCTGTTCGCCGGTATTTGGAAATGAGAATGTCTTGTTATTCTAACCCGCCAGGGGGTAAGATGTTTATGCCCTTTATTGAAAAAACCTGTTGCCTTAGGGCGATTTCCCCGGGTTTTTCCCGAGAAGAGCATCGAGTTATCTGCGACTTTCCGCATCAATCCTGCCCCAAACGCCTCCACGATCAACTTCCAACAGATAAACGATTCAAATTTTTAACCGGGGTTATATCCCGGCATCCATACACCTACCTATTCTAAAAGGAGATTCAGTATGAGTTATCGTGAAGAAGCGCTCGCTTACCACCGCAGCGGACGCCGCGGAAAAATCGAAGTGACGGTAACCAAACCTTGTACCACGCAGCGTGACCTTTCCCTGGCTTACACCCCCGGGGTGGCCGAACCCTGCCGGGACATCGAAAAAAACCCGGAGGACATTTATCAATATACTGCTAAAGGAAACCTGGTGGCGGTGGTAACCAACGGCACGGCGGTGTTAGGGTTGGGGGACATTGGCGCAGGCGCCGGAAAGCCGGTGATGGAAGGGAAGGGCGTTCTGTTCAAACGTTTTGCCGATATCGACGTATTCGACCTGGAAATCGATTCCCACGATCCGGACGACATCATCAAAGTGGTGAAATTGCTGGAACCGACCTTCGGCGGAATCAACCTGGAAGATATCAAAGCGCCGGAATGTTTTTACATCGAAGAAACCTTGAAAAAGCAGATGAATATCCCGGTATTTCACGACGATCAGCACGGCACGGCGATCATTTCCGGCGCGGGTTTGCTCAATGCCCTGGAAATTGCCAAAAAGCGTATTGATGAGATTAAAATCGTGGTGAACGGGGCCGGGGCGGCGGGAATTGCCTGCGCGGAATTTTACATAGAGTTAGGCGCCCACCGGGAAAACATCGTCCTGCTGGACACCAAGGGGGTGATTTATAAAGGCCGAAAAGAGGGCATGAACCCTTACAAAGAGCGATTTGCCTTTGATACCGACATGCGCACCCTGGAAGATGCCATGAAGGGAGCGGATATGTTCTGCGGTCTTTCCGGCCCCAATATCCTGACCCGGGAAATGGTGCGTTCCATGGCCGACCGCCCGATTATTTTCGCCATGGCCAATCCCGACCCGGAAATTACCTATGACGAAGCCAAAGCCGCCCGGGAAGACGTGATTATAGCCACCGGGCGCAGCGACTATCCCAACCAGGTCAACAACGTGCTCGGCTTCCCGTTCATTTTCCGCGGGGCGTTAGACGTACGCGCCACCCAGATCAACGAAGCGATGAAAGTCGCAGCCGCCAGGGCATTGGCGGCGTTAACCAAAGAACCGGTACCCTATTCGGTGATGCGGGCTTACGGGGTTGAGAAAATGGAGTTCGGCCCGGAATACATCATCCCCAAACCGTTTGACCCCCGGGTGCTCATTTGGGAAGCCTCCGCCGTGGCAAAGGCAGCGATTGATAGCGGGGTGGCCAAGATAAAAATCGATATCGAGCAGTACAAAGAGCAATTGGAGCAGCGCCTGGGCATGACCCGGCAAATTATGCGGGTATTTATCAATAAAGCCAAGAAGGCGCCCAAGCGGGTGGTCTTTCCGGAAGGCGAACACCCCACCATTCTGAAAGCCAGCGAGCTTATCGTTGATGAAGGCATGGCATATCCGGTGCTGATCGGGCGGCGGGAGGTTATTGAACAAAAGCTTGCGGATATGCGCCTGGATATTGAAAAATCCGTTGATATCATCAACCCGGAAACCTTCCCGGATATTGAGAAATATGCCAGGACGATTTATGAGCTGCGCCGGCGTAAAGGGCTGGTGTGGGAAGAAGCGCGCAAATTGATCCGCAAACCGATGTACTTCGGGAATATGATGCTGCACCTGGAGGAGGCCGACGGTTTGATTGCCGGGGTAACCCAGCACTATTCCGACGTGATCCGCCCGGCGCTGCAAGTGATCGGGATGCGCCCGGGAGTGAATAAAGTGGCCGGGTTATACATGATGGTGATGAAAGACCAGGTCTATTTCTTCGCCGACGCAACCGTCAATATTGATCCCACTGCGGAAGATCTGGCGGAAATTGCCATCCTCTGCGCCAGCCAGGTGCGGCGTTTAGGGGTGGAGCCGCGCATCGCCCTACTCTCGTTTTCCAATTTCGGCAGTTCCCGCCATCCTTATGCGGAAAAAGTTCGCCAGGCCACCGACATCCTTAAGAAGCGCAATTTGGGCATCCTGGTGGACGGAGAAATGCAGGCCGACACCGCCGTGGTGCCGCGAATCCTCGATGAGCTGTTCCCCTTCAGCGACCTGGCCGGCAAAGGCGGTGCGAACGTGCTCATCTTTCCCAACCTCTCCGCCGGGAACGTGGCTTACAAGCTGTTGCACCGGCTGGGCAAAGCCCAGGCCATCGGGCCAATCCTGATGGGAATGCGTAAACCGGTTCACGTGCTGCAAATCGGGGATTTCGACGAGATCGACGTGGTGTACATGACCGCCATCGCAGTGCTGGACGCGCAAACCGAATACAATACCCCGCTGGACAAGAAATTGGCCGAACTATCCAAACACCGGCGCTGAAAATTGATATCCCTCTCTCCTTGCCCCGTTTGTTGCGGGCAGGGAGGGTTTATGAGCCGGGTTACCGATAACCCGGGTAAGCCATAACAAACCAGAGAAGAGGTGCTCTATGAAACAGCAGACCTTCTATCTGTTTTTTATGGGCGCGCTTCTGTGCGCCCTTTTAACCGCCAGCCCTGCCCGCGCCGGGGCTATTTCCGATACCACTGCGACGGATACCACCGAAACGCAAGTCGTTGAGAGCGACACCAACGTCGTTTATACTAACGTGGACGTGCTGGTAGAGTCGGACTGGAGCAAGCCGGAAAGAACCGACCGGGTCGCTGTGGAAATTCTGTTCAAGAACAAGAAACCGGACAAGGTGCTAATGAGAGGGGCAGGGTACAAGATGTGCGAAATCACCTTGATGGAAGGCATGACGGTTAAAATCTACAACCACAAGACCGGCAAGCTGGTCAAAACCTACAAGCCGTAGATGGGTCATTGTTTTTTCGTTTCCGATCTTCATGGCCGGCCGGGGCGCTACCGCAAGCTGTTTGCCGCTGCGGTGCAAGAACGCCCCGCAGCGATTTTCTTAGGGGGAGATCTTTTCCCGACCGGAATGGCCTCCCTCGCCGCCGCAGAAACGGCGTTCGATGATTTCATTCTCGATTTTTTAGCGCCGGGTTTTGCGGATTTACGCGCCCGGCTGGGAAAAACCTGCCCGCGGATATTTTTGATCCCCGGCAACGATGACGTTCGTTCGGAGGAAGCAACCCTCCGCGCCATGGAGGCGGAGGGGCTGTGGGAATACATTCATGAGCGAAAAATTGACTGGGATGATTTCGCGGTTTTTGGGTATGCCTGCGTGCCGCCCACGCCCTTCCAACTGAAGGATTGGGAGCGTTACGACGTTTCCCGCTACCTGGACCCCGGCTGCGTTTCCCCGGAACAGGGCTGGCGATCCGTGCCGGTACCGGAGCGGGAGATGAAGTACGCCACAATTCAGAAAGATCTGGAAGCGCTGGCGGGCGCCGGAGACCTCTCCCGCTCGATCTTTTTGTTTCACACCCCGCCCTACCAAACTTGCCTGGATCGCGCCGCCCTGGACGGCAAAATGGTGGATCACGTCCCCCTGGACGTGCACGTCGGCAGCATTGCGGTGCGCCGCTTTATCGAAAAACGCCAGCCGCGCATCACATTGCACGGGCACATTCACGAATCCGCCCGCCTCACCGGCTCCTGGAAAGACCGCATCGGCAATACCCACCTCTTTTCCGCCGCGCACGACGGCCCGGAGCTGGCGTTGGTGCGCTTCGACCCGGAAGCCCCGGAAGAAGCCAGCCGGGAGTTGATATAGGAAGATACATTCCATTCCGAAAGAGGGGAGTTGTTTTGCGGGAAACTACTTTGCAGGAAACTACTTTGCAGCGTTGATTATTGATGAATACTCTCCTCAGCAAAAGAATTTTGCCGATTTCGCTTTCGTACCTGCTGTTAATCGCCGGGGCGATCTTAGCAGACTACCTCCTCCACCGCGCCGGTTTCGCGTGGATCGGGCGCTACCTGGGGATCGTGGGCGCAGCATTGATAATGCTCTCGTTTATCTATTCTCTCCGGAAACGCAAAATCATCCAAACCGGCTCGCCGAAATTCTTGTTAGGGCTGCACGAGAAATTAACCTGGAGCGGCGCAATGATGGTTTTAGTCCACTCCGGCATCCACTTCAACGCGGTTCTGCCCTGGTTAGCCGCCGCGGCAATGATGCTGGTGGTTGCCAGCGGGCACGTGGGAAAATTTCTGCTCAAAGCCGCCCGGGAAGACCTGCGCCGGAAAACCGAAACACTGGCCGGGGAGGGTTTGAGCAGCGCGGAAGTGGAAAAACAGCTTTTCTGGGACTCTCTCACGGTGCGGCTGATGAATCAGTGGCGAATGGTTCACATGCCCATGGTGATGGTGTTCGTTACCCTGGCAATTCTTCATATTCTTTCCATCCTATTTTTCTGGGCCTGGAAATAGGCAACATGAAAACCCTTGTTCCCCATATATTCGCCGCGGCTCTCCTGCTCTTTCTGATGTTCCGCTATCCCGCGGCCCTGATCATGCCCGGAACGCTAATCGAAGGCCACCGGGAGGTCCGCAATGACTGTCTTGCCTGCCATGCACCCTTCAAAGGGCCTTCTACCGGTAAATGTATTTCCTGCCATCCCCCGGAGCAAATCGGGGTGGCAACGGTTGCCGGCAATGCCATTCCGAAGGACGCAAAACAGCCCGTCTTCCACCAGGCGCTGGCGAGCCTTGACTGCACGGGATGCCACACCGACCATGCCGGTTTGGAGGCCGGCAACGCTACCCGGGGATTTTCCCACGGCCTCCTGCCCGACTCGCTGCGGAACGCCTGCGCCTCCTGCCATGGCCGGCAACGGCCGGATGACCCGCTGCACCCGCGCGTGGCGGAAAATTGCGCCTCCTGCCATTCCAGCGAGGATTGGCAGTCAGTTTCGTTCGAACACCGCCATATCCTGGCCGGTTTTGAAAAGGATTGCGCCGCCTGCCATCAAAAAGACAGGCCGGGAGATGAGTTGCACCGCCAGGTAAAAGCCTGCTATCAGTGCCACGAGAACCGCGCCTGGAAACCGGCGACTTTCGCGCACGAGCGCTATTTCCGCTTCGACCGCCACCATCCCGGGGATTGTTCTGCCTGTCACACCAACGCCGGGAATTTCTCCGAATATACCTGCTACAACTGCCACGAGCATTCCCCGGCAAAGATTGCCCGGGAGCACCGCAAGGAAGGGATTTTCGACTTTGAAAATTGCGCCGACTGCCACCGCAGCGGCAATAAAGATGAGGCCAAACAAACTGGTCGCCGGAAAAGAGAAACCAAAAGAGCGGGGAGAGAGCAGGAGCGGGATGATGATTAAAAAATGTAACAGGTTTTAAGGGGAGCGAGATGAAGAAGTTTTTAATGGAGCCGATTGGAATTATTCGCTCAGAGATCAAAAAGAGAGAAGACGCCCCTTTGTTTTATACCGAGGGCGCTCCCAATGCTTTTCTGGATATATTCCCGGGGTATGCAGACGGCCTGGAGCGAATGCAAGCCGGCGACGAAATTATTGTCATTACCTGGCTACATCGCCCCGACCGGGAGGTGCTAAAGGTACACCCCAGAGGCGATTTGTCCAATCCGCTTACAGGAGTATTTTTGACGCGATCGCCGGATCGCCCCAACCCCCTGGGTCTTCATCGCGTGAAAGTGTTGGAGATAAATAAATGCCGCCTGCATATCGGCCCAATTGAAGCAATCGATGAAACTCCAGTGGTCGATATAAAGTCCGTGGTCGAATCCAATGATTTCTGATATTATAGTGCCGCTTAGATGGGGAATCGGCGATGAAGAGCCTCACCTACTTCCTTTCATCTCCCCGCCCCATCGGCAGGGGGCGCGCCGCGTCCGTTACCGCGCCGATCTTGATGGCGTAGCTGTTGCGATTCTTTATATCCTCGTCGGTAACGATGTGCACGTCTAACAGCCCGTCGGTGCGGAAGCCGGTGCGCCCGAAGTTCACCGCGCTCAGGCACTTGCTCCATCCTTCCAGCCAGGTCAATAATTCCCGGCGCTGTTCCGCGCTGCCCTGGAAATGGATCAGAATGTCAATGTCGCTTTCCGGGCCGGCGGTGGCGTTTTTGGTGCTGCCGAACAGGTAAAACCCCTTCACCCCGAAACGATCCGGCTCGACCATGGAGGCAAGATGCTCCGCCATACGCTGACGCCAGCGCCAGTAGGTATCGGATTTGGGCGCGCCTAAAGAGGAAGCGGGCGCCTGCGGTTCCCGCAAAATCGTTTCCGGCGAGCCGGTCGGTTTGGTCAAAATCCCCACCGCTTCATCTAAGTCGGCGTTCATGTACACTTTCAAGATCAATCCGGAAGCAGAAGCGGAAATGTCGATCACCTTGACGGTCTGCTCCAGGTGGGCGAATTCCGGGAGCATTTCCGGCAAGGTATTTGGGGAGTGGGTTAAAAATTCTTCGTTGAACACGATGTCCTTATCATCGGGATAAACCGGCAGGTAGCGGATCGAAGCTTCTACCAGATCCTGGAAAAAGTGGGTGCCGAAGGAGACTTCCGGGAGATAGTTCTTGTGCTTGCGGGCAATCTCGATGAGCATGGCGGTATTATTGATGTCCGAATAGGTGACGTTGACGCCTAATTTGATGTCCCCCCGGCTTCCCCAGCGCCCCGGCCCCATTAAAATGAATTGCCGTTTCGGCAGCAGTTGATTCAACTGCCCCACCGCTCGCCCCACCGCTAACAAATCGGAGTGTTCGGAAATGTCGCTGTATTTCTGCGGGTCCACGTAAACGACGTGGGTGATGTCCGGCACCGAGCCGTTGGAAACGTAGCGCCGGGCGGAAAAAATGATTCTGTCTTTCGGAACCTCCCGGGGAATGGAGGCCGGCTTGCTCAAGTCGCCGTAGCTTTGGGGACGGCATTGCAGGAGGTAAAAATCCTTTCCGTCGTGTGCAAATTCGATGTCCACCGGGGTTCCCAGCGTATCCTGGAGATCCTTGAGAATGGCGTGAATTTTTTTGAGGAACTGCGTGCGGGTGAACAATCCGTCGAAGGTAGCGACGAAATCTTCTTTTTTGAAGTCCGCCCCTAAGCTCATGAGTTGTTGAATATGATGGTGCCGCAAGGCCGAAAAAACCTGGTTGAAAACCGGGTATTCCTGGCCGTATTCCCGGACAAGCTCCTGGATGGTGATGGTCTCGAAACGGTTCGATTTCAGATTGATCACGTCGATTTTTTTGGGAGAATAATGGATGATCTCATCCGGGGTGACGTTGACCCGCAGGCCCGGCTGGCCGGGAGCAATCAACACCGGGTAATCGTCGCTGAGGCGGTCCACCGCCCGGGTGCCCAGGCCGGGAACCATCCGCACCAGGCCGTCTTCCCGCTTGATCCGGCTGGACCAGCGGAAATCGTTATGGCTGAAGGCCACCCCCGCAAAAGCGGGCAGGAAATAATTCCCCACCTTCGCGCCCACCACTTCCTGGATCATCACCCCCATCTCTTCGTGGAAATCCAGCAGCCCCCGCTCGATGCGATATTCAATCGGGTCAGGCCCGAAGGTGGAGGCGTACACCTCGGCGATGGCGTCCATCAACGCGGCCAGGCGCTGTTCTTTGCTGCCCTGGTTGGCAATGAACAAACTTTTGTATTTCCCGGCAAACGCCGTTCCCATGCGGTCTTCCAACAGGCTGGAGCTGCGCACGATCAGGGGCGCGTCCCCGAAATCATCCAGCGCCAGGGACAGCCCTTTGACGATCTCCGGCGGCAGTTGGGCATTTTTGAAGACCTGGATCACGAAGGGATATTCCTGGCGGATTTGCCCGATCTCTTTGTACTTCTGCTCCACCACGTCTTCTAAATTGTTGTAGTGCATGAAATTCAGTATGCCGTCGGAGGTGAGATACCAGGTTTTGGGAGTTTTGATATCTTGCAGCAGGGGATTGCCGGGGGCGGTGCGCTTTAAAACCTGGCTGGCCAGGAACAGGCCGGAGCTTTTACCGCCTAATTTGCCGTGGCTTCCCGCGGGGTAGATCACCTTGTGGAGCAGCTCATAAAAATCGTTTACCTCCACGTAGTGCTTGGCGATGTTGATATACTGGGGCTGGTCGGTAAGCAGGCGGCGGATCAGGGAAACGCGGAACCCCTTTTCCCGGGGGGTGGAAAGCTCCACGCCCTGGGGAGCGAGGTGGTGGTAGCGCTCGATGGCGCTGTTGATCTCTGCCAGGGAGGAGCCGGGGTTCTCCAGAATGCTCACTAAGAAGCCGGATTTCTCTTCCTTGATCCATTTTTGAATATTGCTGACGATCTCCTTCTCGCTCAAATATTTGCTGGCTACCCGGAAAATTTCCTCGCTGCTGCTCAAAAAATCGTGCAGGGTTTTCTTCTGGTGCGGGCGGTTCAGGTCATCGAGCACTTCCCCGTCCTGGTCTTCATGTACCGGGTTGAAGAGTTGCAGCAGCCGCTCCCCCTCTTCGATTCCGCTCCAGCAGAGGTTATTGGTCATTTTCCGGGAGATGCGCAGCAGCAGCTTGGGATCGGTGCGGTGCAGCAAATCGAGGATGACCTGCCATTCCCCTTTTTCCGTCCGGGTGTCTTTCTGCTGCTCGAAAACCTCTTTCAATTTCTGGTGCAACAGCCGGCGGCCTAACCGCTGGGCAATGGTGTTGATGAGCTTGCGTTCTTCTTTCAGAAACGGGCCTTCATCGGCCAGGGGCCGCTCCTGGGTGTAATACACGTTGATTTTGCCGACCGCCATTTCTTGCACCATAATCTCGGCGCTGAGAACCCAGGCAGATTCAACAAAACCGGCCGGGCGATAGACGTCGTTTCCCAGGATAATTTCCGCCTGGCAAATATCCGGGTACTGCCAGCCGGGAGGGATGGCGTGAATAATGCCATGGCAAATTTCCTCCAGGGTAGCATCGGATTTGGTAAAGAGTTCCTCCACCTGGTAGAGACAGTTCAGCTCCTTGGCTCTTTCTTTGAGCTGATAGACCAGGTTATCAACGGATTTTTCGAGTTCGGCCATGGTTTTACCTCAAATCAGGTCCCAATTGACTTGCCAATTGCCAATTAAATATGGCGCTATAACGTACACAACAATTATAAAATACAATCCTAACCCATACTGACCCACAACCAGGCAAACCCCACCACCACGGCCAGCGCGGCAAAGCCCATGGCCAGCCGGTTATAGATTCGGGCGGATTTGGCCCCCAACTTAACCGCCACCGCCCCCAACAGCCAGGAAAAACCGCTCATCGCAACAATCGAGCCGATTCCGAAACCGATGACGTAAGCGACGGAAGCGGCGCGGGTGGAGAGCAGCAGCGCCGGGAGAATGCCTAACAGGTGGGAACTGCCCGCCAGCCCGTGAATCAAACCGATGCCCATGGGCACGTGGGAATGCCGGTGCGCGCCCTGCCGGTGCGGTTTTTCCCCGGAATGGTGGAGGTGAAAGTGGCTGTGTTCCAGGCCGTCGTGGGTATGTTGGTGATAGTGCAGCCGGCTGCGCATGGCCCGCCGGATTCCCCATAACCCGATGCCGATCAGCATCACCCCCACCAGCCGCTCGCTCCAGGAGGAAATGAGTTCCACCGGGAGCGCTTCCCGAAGCAAAAACACCAGGATTCCGATGATCCAAACGCCGGAGGAGTGGCCGATTCCCCAATACAACCCGGTGATCCAGGTTTTTTTCCGCTGCTGCACCGCAAAGGGCGCCACCGCGGCGATATGGTCCGGCCCGGCAAACACGTGTACAATTCCGGCCAAAAAGCCGGTCAGCGATGCGAAAAACATTGCAGATACCCCGGGGGTTAGGTTGTGTAAAGCGCCTAGTGGTTTAAATACTAAGTTGTTAACCCCTTTTTTATTTGTCATTCCCGAACGTTTC
>CAZFVV010000049.1:26020-35569 GCA_964522165.1 uncultured Calditrichaceae bacterium | reverse complement strand
GTAAACTTCCCGGATGCGGCGCTTCCTTGCCTGTTCCAAAATGGCGCGGTACAATCGCGTTCCGTACCCTTTTCCCTGCAGAGAGCGCTCCACGGCCAGGGAGCGCAACAAAGCTTTCCGGCCATATACCTCCAGACCCACCACGCCGCTCAGCTTACCGCCGAGCGATAGCACCCAAAAGTTCTCCAGATGCTCCTGAACACCCTCCACCGGCAGCTTCAGGCTTTTCAACAGGTCGAGGATAAGGGGATAATCAGGTGCTTCAGCCTGGCGAATTTCCATACTATCCGGCGTTTGTTTTCCCGGTTTCATATTCAGATTCTCTCCGACGGTTAAAGAAAGCGTCCCAATTTGTTGAACATATGTTCTTATCCTCTTCCCCCCTGAAAATTATTCAGCAGGGCAATTCGCTAAACCATATAGTAAAAGGGCGATATGGATACGAATGCGAAGAAGGAATAATGGAGAGCATGGGACTTCTCCATGCTCTCCACAGCTTCCCGGGAACAGCGATTATCCGTTTTTCTTTTCGAAATCTTTCATAAAATCGACCAATTGCTGCACCCCTTTCAGGGTCATGGCGTTGTAAACGGAGGCGCGGATGCCGCCCACGGAACGGTGGCCTTTCAAACCGATGAATTTTTGGGCGGTCGCTTCGGCAATAAATTTTTTCTCCAGGTCTTCGCTGCCCAGCCGCCAGGTGATGTTCATCAGCGAGCGGCTGTCTTTGCGGGCGTGGGGTTTGTAAAAATCGCTGGAATCCAACGTATCATAGAGAAGTTTTGCTTTTTCCCGGTTCATTTTTTCCACTTTGTCGATCCCGCCTTGCTCATTGATCCACTTCATCACCAGGTTCACCACGTAAATTCCGAAGGTGCTGGGGGTGTTGTAAAGCGAGTTCTCTTTCGCAAAAATTTGATAATTCAGAATGGTGGGAATATTGTTGGGGCTGCGTTCCAGCAAGTCTTTGCGAATGATCACCATGGTAACCCCGGAAGGCCCGGCGTTTTTCTGCGCCCCGGCGTAGATCAGGGCGAATTTGTTGGGATCAAAGCGTTTGCAGTAAAAATCGGAAGACATATCCGCCACTAAGGGGACCTCGCCGGTACCGGGGAAAGATTGCCATTGCGTGCCGTAAATGGTATTGTTGGAGGTGATGTGCAAATAGGCGGCGTCTTTGCCAATAACGAAATCGGTGGGAATGTATTTGTAGGTGTCTGCTTTGGAAGATGCCAGGGTCCGGCAGGGCTTGCCTAATTTCTCCGCTTCTTTGATGGCTTTGCTGGCCCAGGAGCCGCTGTCGATGTATTCCGCGGTTTTCCCTGCAACGGAGAGGTTCAAGGGCACCGCGGCGAATTGCGCCGTGGCCCCGCCTTGCAGGAACAGGGCCTGGTAATCGGCGGAGAATCCCATAATTTCCCGCACCAGCGCCTCGGTTTCAACTATCAGTGCATCGAAGGCTTTGGAGCGGTGGCTCATTTCAATGATCGACATGCCTTCCCCGTGGTAATCCAGGAATTCCTCCTGAACTTTTTGCAGCACCGTTAGAGGTAAAGTTGCGGGACCTGCATTAAAATTAACGACTCGATGTGCCATTTTGCACCTCCGGTTTTGTTAAGCAGTGAGGTTTTTGTTCTACCGGGGATTTCCATAGCGCCACTATCGGGCACCAATTTCGGAAATCTCCCCAAAATGCTGAAAAGCCTTATTTTTTCTGAAAATTAATAAAATCCCCCGCAGGGTCAAAAGGAAAAAACAGAAGGTCAGGTTGTGCGCTCGCCGGGCTTCCAGAGGGTTTCTTCGGCGCCGGTTTTTAAAGCGGCAAAACGCCCGGCAACAAAAAACCAGTCGCTCAAACGGTTGATGTAGGGGATTTCCGGGCCGTCCAACGGCTCCTGCTCCGCGAGCCGGATGATTTCCCGTTCCGCCCGGCGGCAAACCGTGCGGGCAACGTGGAATTGCGCTGAAATTTCACCCCCGCCCGGGAGGATAAATGATTTCAACGGGGGAAGCTCGGCATTCATGGCGTCGATTTCCCGCTCCAGCCGCTCAACGTCGCCGGAGCGGATCACCGGGGTGTTTTCCCGCCGGTCTTCTTTCAATACCGCTAATTGCGAACCGAGGTCGAATAGCTCGTTTTGAATCCGCAGAATCTGCTTTTTTAGTGATTCCAGTTGAGGAACCTGCCGCAGAGACTCTGCTAAAACGCCTAAGTGGGCATTCAATTCATCCACCGTGCCGTACGCCTCGATTCGTTCGGAGCATTTACTTATTGGCTGTCCCCCGGCCAGGCGGGTCATCCCCTTATCGCCGGTGCGGGTATAAACTTTCGTGATTCTGACCATATCGCTCTCCGCCTTTAGCGCCTGAATCGTTTTTCGGTTCCCGTGCTCTCTTGAAACCGCCGAAGACAAATTTATCGAAATAAAAGTGCTTTTAACAGGAAAATTCTGCAAGGTTTGTCCAGACGATTCAAAAATTCAAAAGGGTTTGATTTCCGAGACGCTCGTGTCTATAATGTGGCTGGTTGTGAGTGCACCAATTAGGGACGAAATGAATCGAGCGGTAGTGAAACTCAAGAGGAGAGAACCATGGTCAAAGTGAATCCGAAAACCCAACAAACCACCTTTCAAATCACCTTTCCGGAGGCCAGCTCCGTGGCGCTGGCGGGAGACTTTAACGGATGGGATCATTCCGCCAATCCCATGAAAAAAAGCCGCACCGGGGCCTGGAAAGCCGAATTGAAATTAAAAGCGGGTGAATACCAGTTCCGCTATTGGGTCAACGAATATGAATGGGTGAACGATGATGAGGCCCCGGTAGTAGCGAATGTTTTCGGAACTTACAATTCGCTGGTGAAAGTGGAATTCCCTGCCGCTAAAAGAACCGCAAAGAAGACCCCGGCAAAAAAAACGAGCGGTCGCCGTAAGCCCGGCAAGTGATTGTGGAAAAAGATACACGTCTGAACGTTGAAGACGCGGGGGGCGATTATAACGCTTGATTTTAAGCGGTTTTTGGCAGTTTAAAAAACAA
The DNA here is from genome assembly GCA_964522165.1 of uncultured Calditrichaceae bacterium. GTDB lineage: Bacteria > Calditrichota > Calditrichia > RBG-13-44-9 > J075 > JABWBP01. The sequence continues at coordinate 32,536 of CAZFVV010000049.1, read as the reverse complement.
ATTTCTGTTGACTGGCAGAAAAAGAGGATATATATTTTCCGCCGTTTCATTGATATTCTTCCGGAGTAGCTCAATGGCAGAGCGGGTGGCTGTTAACCACTAGGTTGGGGGTTCAAGTCCCTCCTCCGGAGCCATCTGAAAAGCCTCTTCATCGAGGCTTTTTTTATTTTTCCAAAGGAGACCTGTTATGCGTTACCGAATCTTTATTACCGGCTCCGGAATTGCAAAAGAAGCTCAACAATTGTTACGAGAGGAAAATTGTACCTTTGAAACCGGCGATCCCAAAGATACCCCGGCGGACATCGCCCGAAAATTGCGGGAATTCGATCCCCATGGCCTGATTGTCCGGCAGGGAAAAATCAACGCGGAGGTGCAAGACGCCGCGAGGAGTTTGAAGGTCATCTGCAAGCACGGGGTGGGAACGGATAATATCGACGTGACGGAGGCCACCCGGCGCGGGATTCCGGTAATGTTCACCCCCCTGGCCAATTACGAATCCGTCGCGGAACATACCCTGGCATTGATTTTCGCGTTGCTGCGCAGAATTCCGCTGGAGGATAAACGTATCCGCAGCGGCGTTTTCGATAAAAAGAATTACGACGGGCAGGAAATCTCAGGGAAAACCTTAGGCATTATCGGTTTCGGGCATATCGGAAGGCGGCTGGCGGAACTGGTTGCCCCCTTCAAAATGAAGGTGGTGGTTTACCATCCTTCCTGCACCGGGGAGGTTTTGCCGCCATATATCTCGAAGGTTAAAAATGTAGCGGACATATTTCCACAGGCAGATATGATCAGCCTGCACTGCCCCCTTACGCCGGATACAAAAGGGATGATCAACACCCGGACCATCGCGCAAATGAAGCCGGGCGTCTATATCATCAACACCGCGCGCGGCGGCATTGTCAATGAAGACGATTTATTCCACGCTTTGCAAGAGCGGCGGGTTGGCGGCGCGGCGTTAGACGTGTTCGAGGAAGAGCCGCCGGCGGCGGATTATCCGCTTTTTCAACTGGATAACGCCATTTTTACCACTCACGTCGCCGGGGCGTCCGACAATTCTTTGAAGAACATGGGAGTGGACTCCGTCAAAAACGTGTTAGCCGTGCTGAACGGGGAGCCTCCCGACCCGGAATCCCTGGTCAACAAAGAGGTGTTTTAGAGTCCCGCTTTTCCCACAGGGAGCACTGCATGCCGCGGGAATGACTTGATGGGTGTGTAATTCTCACCCTTGACGAGTATATACGCCACTCACAGGCGAGTTATCCGGGTAAAGCCTGTACTATCACCTGACATTTGAGAATTCTCGGGAAATACGCGGTTTCAGCGCCACTTTAACCTCACCCAACCCCTCCCCAACCCTCCCCTTCCCTCTCCTGCAGGAGAGGGAAGGGGAGGGTGGCGCGAAGCGCCGGGTGGGGATGGGTGAGGTTAAGAGCGAGAAGGAGACACCTGGTATCAGAAATTCTCATATGTCGCGTGATAGTACCGGGTAAACCCATAAAAATAAAGCGGGTCTCTCGTTCCAAACGTCGTACTAAAGAGACCCGCCCTTTTCTCTGTTCGTGCTTCGCCCCTGCGGGGGGCTGACACAGGAAGTGAAGCCATGTCATGGTCACTTGCCGTCCGGCGGTCCGTGAACCGCCGGCATCGTGAGCGACCCTTTGGGAGACTCGCTCTTATGGGTTGACCGTGATTCGCACCGCACACCAACCGAAACGCGTTGTCGTTGTTGCGATTATCCGGTTGATTGTTGTTGCGGCGGGCGCAACGAAGCAGCCCGGCTTCACCCCTTTTTTTTGACAGGATGAACAGGATTTACAAGATGATTTTATCCTGTTCATCCGGTTTATCCCGTCAAAAGAAAAGACCTGAATAGTTCTACTTTAAGACTTTGATATACTGACTCACAATTGCGATCCCTCTGTAGCCCTGGACATCCCCCCTGCCCCCCTTCAAAGGGGGGATTCCGGCGTGCGCAGCTTAAATTTCCCCCCTTTGAAGGGGGGCAAGGGGGGATGTCAAGAGCTTGATAAGTCTTCACTTTTGCTCTTTTCCCTCAAAGTCTTAAAGTAGAAATAGTAACAAAAAATTTTTCGCGGCCCGCTATCGCGGGCATTCAGAGTATCCGATGGACCGAATACCAGAGTATCAACCAATTAATGACTCGCACCGCACACCAACCGAAACGCGCTGACGTAGCCGCGAAGACCCGGAGGATAGTCGAAGCGGCGGGCGCAACGAAGCAGCTCCGGCGGGTCATAAAAACCACCGCCGCGACGAACCTTATATTCCCCGGTTTTCGGCCCAACCGGGTTCTCGATGATTTCACTCTCCTTTTCCGGGGCCGGGTAGCGGCCGTACCAGTCCTGGCACCACTCCCAGACGTTGCCGAGCATGTTGGCCAGCCCTGAAGGGTTGAGGTTTTCCCGGCCGCTGCGGGGGTTCACTTCATCGACGGCGTGGGCGTGCGGCCGCACGCCTTCCCCGAACCAGGCGTGCTGCGGCAGTTCCTTTTCATCGTCGCCAAAATAGTACCGGCTGCGCCGGGCCTGTTTGCCGCCGCGGGCGGCGTATTCCCATTCCGCTTCGCTCGGCAGGCGGGCGTCCACCCACAGGGCAAAATAATAGGCCTCCCACCAGGTGTTGCCGATGGCCGGGCAGCTCTCCCCGCCGTAATCGGGAAATTTTGCCCCGAAAGGAAAGCCGGAGAGCAGCCGGTTGGTTACCGGGTGTTTAGCCATACGGAAGCTGCCCACCCGCACCCGGCGGGCCGGCCTTTCGTCTTCCTCGTGCGCATCGTCGCCCATCCAAAAGATACCCCCCTCTACTTCGATCCATTGAAAATGGTTGGCCGGGTCGGCTAACAGTTGCCGCTGGCGTTGCGCGGCGTTCTTTAAATCTAAGAGTTTATAGATCAACCCGCCGGGCTGCAGGGGCTGCAAGCCCAATTTTTCTAACAGCTCCTGGGCGTAATACATCACCTCGCAGTCGCGCTCCTGGCAGTCGATCAGCAGGATGTGCAGGGTTTCCTGCACCAATTTGCCGCGCTGGTGTTCGGCAATGAGGGGCAGGGACTGCGCCAGGGAATCGATCAGCAGCAGCTTGCTGCGGTTTCCTTCTTCCCTTTCGATGAGCGGCTGGATCAGCTCCCTGGCCGGGGCGGAGACTTCCGTGGTTACCCGCAGCGTCAGCGGGCGGTTGGTGTTCCACAGCCCGGTGACCAGCGATTCTACCTTTTCATCGGAAGTTAGCAGCCCGGCGTAGAGGCGCACCACCTCTTCCCAGTCCGGGTTGGCGGCCTGGCGGATCACAAATTCCGGGTTTTTATCGAGCAGGGCCAGGGCGGTAAAATACTCCCACAGCGAGCGGTGCACGAAGGTGAAACCCTCGCTGGCGCGCTGGATCATACCGGTCTGGCGCTGCACTTTGTCTAAAAAGTCTTCCGTTTTGCCGAGCAGTTCCGCGCTGAGAATGCGCCGGCCCATCACATTGACGTGATCTACCGGAAAATCGGATTCCTGCCATAAGAAGAAGCGCAGGGAGAGGTCTTTGAGAATTTTTAGGGCATCCCCCCGCTCGACGTTGGGAACCGGAACACTGTTGGGATCGTAGAGGCGCTCCAATAAATAGCGGGTGCAGTTTTCGTAGAGATCGCTGCGGCGTTCGATCAGCGAGGTGTCCCCACCCTGCTGGAACGTGTAGCAGATCATGCTCAGAAGGAAGGGATTTTCCGCTAATTCCCGGATGCGGGGCTTGTTCTCCAGGGTTTGGCGGAGGGCGGCAATTTTTTGGGTTTGCCCGGCAAACCACCTCTCCAGGTAGGCTTCGACCAGGGACGGGGTGAGGGGGAGCAGATCGAAGGGCAGGTATTTCGGGTATGCTTCCTTCTGCAAGCCAATCGGGCGGGAGGCAATGATAATTTTGCAGCGGGGGTGTTTGCCGGCCAGTTCCTGCAGCGCTCCGGCGATCCGTTCGGCGGTTTGCGGGTGTTCGATCTCATCCAGCCCGTCGAACAGCAACACCATCCCGCGATCCAGGAAACGGTTTGTGTTGCAGAGTATTTCATGATCTTCGGCGCTGTCGCAGTCTTCATTCACCTGCTCGCTAACGAATTCTTCCAGGGTGGTTTTTTCCAGGTTGAGCCGTTTCAGGCGCAGGTACACCGGCAGATGCTCATCTTCCTCCTCCGGCCCCTTCCCGGCAAAATGATAGGCCAGGTAGCGCAGCAGGGTGGTTTTGCCGCTGCCGGGCAGCCCCCGCAGCAAAAAGCGGCGCTCCTGCCGGTTGAAAAATAAGCGCTCAATTTCCAGGGGGTCTGTAACCTGCTCTTCCTCATCTTCTTGCCAGCGGGTAAGGCGCAGGGGCACAAACCCGCGGGCCATGTCGGCCATGCGCTCCAGGGTCGCTGCTTCGCTCCCGGGGCGCTCTCGCTGTTCGCCAAACAGGTTGATGGTGGAGAAACGCTGCCGCAGCTTAGCGCGGTATCTGCTGACCGCCTGCTGCTCCCGGCTTTGAGCGAGCGCGGTTTTTTGCCGCTCCGCGTTGGCAAGCTCCTGCAAGGATTGGGTGCTGCTGGCCTCGCGGCGGTTCTGCAGAATTTTGTTCAACGTATCGTTTTTAACGATAGCAGTCTCGAAAGCGAGAAAGAACTCCCGCAGGAACCCGGCGTCGAGCTGCAGCTTGCTGGCCAGCGCTTCTACCAGGGAAAGGTTGCCGGGCAATTGCTCGCCTTCCAGCCATCGTTGAATCTCCGGGTCGCTCAGCAGAGAGTTAGTAGCGCGTTCAACAATGCGGGTATTTTTCCCGGATTTTTTAAGCTGGCCGGCCAGGGTATCCCGGAAGACTTTCCGGAAGCCGCGCTGGTCTTGCGCGACCATCTTGATCAACTCAAAGATAGCGCTGCCCAGGGCGCTTTCCAGAGGTGCAATAGGGTTGAGAGCGGGCATGATCTCTATCCGTTCGAATTTTGCCGAGGTGGAATATAACTTTTCACACGCTGGCTTTCAAGCGCCAAAAGTGGTTTTCCGCCCCGGCCGGGTTCAAAAGACCACTCACAAATCGCCCTGCGTAGCCTAAAACCTCCGCTGCCGGATGAGTGCCTCGTCCATCTGCGACTGGCGGATATACTGCGCCAACAGGTGCATGAGCGACTGGTGAACGTCCTCGACGACGCCGTAATTATCCGCGCTCACGTGCAGGTTGACGTCCGCCAGCGCCGCGGAGCGCCCGCCGGAAAAGCCGGTCATGGCGATTACCGGAATTCCGTTCTCCCGCGCCCAGGCCGCGGCGCGAACAATATTTTCGGAATCCCCCGAGGAGCTGATGGTGATGAGCGCGTCGCCGGGTTTGGTCAGGCAGCGCAGTTGATAGACAAAAATCTCATCATAAGAGAGATCATTGCCAATGGCGGTGATAATTTCCACCGTGGCGCTCAGCGAATAAATCCGCGAGCTGAACTGCGTATCCGTGCGAACTAATTTGCAATGGTCGCAGACCAGGTGATTGGCAATGGCCGCCGATCCCCCGTTTCCGCAGGAGTAAACCATCCCGCCGGCGCGATAAACCCCGGCCAGAATGTCGGCAGTCCGTTGCAGCTTTTCCCGGTCAACCGAGGCGGCGGCCTCTTTCACTTTGGTGAAGTAAGCGTCGGCGTAGCTTCCCGCGTCGCCGAATTTTTTATCCGGAAAAGTCATGACAAGTCCCCTTTCAGTTTGCTTCTTTAAGGCCGTTCCGCACCGCGTCCACCTCTTCCTTGGCCTTTGACATAAGGAAGCGGTCGTCGCTCTGCAGCGAGGTTAGCTGGAATCCCTCTTTGATCATTTCCACCGCCACTTTGGTGGAGTTGGTGTGAATGCCGGCCGGAATACCGTGGCGTTTGGCGGCTGCTAAAATGATGCGCCGCGCTTCCACCACTTCCGGATCGCTCTGCCCCTTGCGCGGTTCTTTCCCCAGGGCCATGGAGAGGTCCGAAGGCCCGATATAGATCGCCGCGATGCCCGGAACCTCTAAGATGGCGTCGAGATTCTTGATCGCCTCCCGGGTTTCGATCTGGGGAATGACCAGGGTTTCCTCGTCGGCAAAATGGTGGTAATCCCCGCCGCCGTGAGTGCTGCCCCCGCCATAATATTTCGCCCGGATAGGCCCGAAGCTGCGAAAGCCGCGCGGGGGATACTTGCAGGCGGCTACCAGCGCCTCCGCGTCCTCCGGGGTGTTGATCATCGGGCAGATGACCCCGTAGGCGCCGGCGTCGAGAATTTTCATCAGAAAGCCAGGCTCGTTCCAGGGAACCCGCACCAGGGGAATGACCGGGGTGGTGGAGATGGCTTGCAGCATGGTCACGCCGATTTCGTAATAGACCAGCCCGTGCTGCATGTCGATGGTAATGGAATCGAACCCCTGGTGGGCCATGATCTCGGCGGAAAAGGAACTGGGAATGGAACACCAGCCGTTGATCACTGCCCCGCCGTTAGCCCAGATTTCTTTGATCGTGTTTTTTCTCATCAGTTGCTCCTTTAG
>CAZFVV010000049.1:0-25920 GCA_964522165.1 uncultured Calditrichaceae bacterium | reverse complement strand
CGCCGTTAGCCCAGATTTCTTTGATCGTGTTTTTTCTCATCAGTTGCTCCTTTAGCAGATTAATAAGCGGTTCATTATATTTTTTTGACAGGATTAACCGGATGAACTGGATTATACAACAGATTTTAGCGGTAAATTTTTTTTAACCTGCGTAACATCGCGTTAATTACGACCGGCAAACGTTCAGTTCACTCAATACTCATCCTGTAAATCCTGTTCATCCTGTCCAAATCTCTAAGCCACGTTTATGGCGTCATGAATACGGAGACCGGGGTTTGGGCTTGCGAAAGAATCAGGCGCAGGGGAATATCCCTGTAAGACCCGGTTTTTCGCGCTTCGGCGTAAGCGGCGTGTTTATCCGCCCCGGAAAACAGTAAAAAAATTTTTTCCGCGTCGAGAATTGCCGTCGCCGTAAGAGACATGCGCGGCAGGCGGGTTTCCCTCGCCGCAACCGCGACGCAGAGGTTATCGCGAGCCTCCACCGCCGGATCGCCGGGGAACAGCGAAGCGAAATGGCCGTCCCCGCCCATGCCTAAGTAAACCGCGTCGAAGGGCAGCGCCAGCGCTTTCAGCCGCGCTTCGCAGGCGGGCCGGCCGGCCTCGGGCGAATCCTCCCCGCCAAAGAGGGGAATGAAAGCGGCCGCTTTCGCCGCGCCCTGAAGTAAATGATCGCGTACCAGCCGCTCGTTGCTGTCGGGATGATCGGCGGGTACCCAGCGCTCGTCCGTCAGGGTGAGGGTAACGCGGCTCCAATCCAGCTTCGATTGGCGCAAATGCTCAAACACCAGTTGGGGGGTGCGCCCGCCGGAAACGGCTAACAAACCCCGTCCCCGGGTGAATATCGCTTCGCGCAGGGCCGCGGCCAGCTCCCCGGCCAGGGCGCGGGCAGCCGCTTCGATAGTTGGAAAATTGCGTTCCGTGATGGGCATATACTCGTTAAGGGTTAATTGCTGCGCTGTATATTTTTGTGTTCGGGTTTTCATGGGGTCTTGAGGTGTACTATCACCTGAACTTTGAGAATTTTCGGTAGTGAGTGTTCCCCTTGCCGCAAGCTGCCCGAACCCGCCAACACCTGTTCAGCCCGCGGGCGGGTAGTCGGCGGTGGGGATTTTGTTCTCATCCAATCCCTTGATGGCCGCCCGGCCCATGGCCAGGATCGCCTCTTCGGAGCTGCCGCCGATGTGCGGCGTGGCCAGGAAGTTGGGCAGGCGGAGCAGTTCCAGGTCCTCCGGCGGCTCCGCAGCGAATACGTCGAAGCCCGCACCGGCCAGCCGGCCTTCCATGAGCACGCGCTTCAAGGCCGCTTCATCCAACAGCCCGCCCCGGGCGGTATTGATCAATATTGCTTCCGGCTTCATCAACGCCAGGCGCTCCGCGGAGAGCATGTTGCGGGTGCTGTCGTCCAACGGCACGTGCAGGGTTACAATGTCGGAGCGGCGCAGGAGTTCCTCAAGCCCCACCGGCTCCACCTGGTGGGCGGCGTAAAATTCCGGGAAATCCAGGATGTCATGGGAAAGTACCTTGCACCCGAACGCCCGCAACACCGGGGTCAGGTCTTTGCCGATGTTCCCGCACCCGATAATGCCCACGGTGCGATCCGAAAGCTGTTTGCCTTTACGATTTTTCCAAACCCCCTCGCGCACCTCCCGGCTGGCCAGCGGCGTCTGGCGCAGCAGCGAAATCATAAACATGATTGCCAGCTCCGTGACGGAGCGTTTGTTGACCCCGCCGGTCCATCCCAGCCGGATTCCGTGCCGGATCAGAGCCTGCTTGTCGAGCATATCCGTGCCCACGCCATATTTGCTGAGCACCTCCAGTTCCGGAAGGGCGGCCAGGATGGTTTCATCGATCCGTTCCAGCGCCACGATCAGTTTGCGGCGCCCGCGGGCGAATTCGATCAATCCTTCGCCCTTCAGCGCCAAACCCTCATCATTGAAGCGCACGTTGGAATAGCGTTCCAGCAGCTCCGCGCGTAAAACCGGGTGCTGCGAAAAGGAGCGAGAGGTCACCGCGATAGGGGTGTGGTTTTTCATGCAAACTCCCGGGTTAGTATAGAAAGGAAAAAGGTAAAAGGAAAAAGCCAAAGGGTAAAAGGCGATTGATTTTAGATGCTCATTTATCCTTTGCCCATCAACCTTTATCCCTTTTCCGTTCACCTTTTGTCTTTTGACTCAGGTTTTTTTCAGCCTGGCAGCCTGTTGCTGTTTGAACTTTTCATCCCCGTTGTAAATGCTGAAAACCAGGCGCATGGTTTCATAGGCGTCCCGGGAGGTGCCGTTGCGCACCGGCTTCCCGTTGCGGATGCAATCGATAAACTCCGCCAGCTCCAGCTCCCAGGAGGGGTCGGTGTTACAGAAGGTGGCCTGCTCCGGGGGATTGCCGATGGCGAAGCCGGTGTGCTTGCGGCCTTCGATGATCCATTCGTCGCGATAGCTTCGCGACCCGGAGGGCATTCCGTCCACGATCACGTAGCCGTCTTCCATGAATATTTCCAGGGTAAAACGGTGTTTCCATTGCGTAAACGAGCTGTGCAGCATGGCGATGCGCCCCTCTTCGTTGCGCAGCAGGGCGAAGGCGTTATCCTCCAGGGGAAAATCCCAGAACGCGGTGGTGCACATGCTCTTGATCTCCGTAAACTCGCCGCAGAAGTAGCGGAACAGGTCGAGCATGTGGATGCCCTGGTCGAAGAGGATTCCCCCGCCGGCCAGCGCCGGGTCGTGCCGCCATTCATTGGGATTGCCGGAGCCTTCGGCTTTGCCATAGACCCCGCGCACCCAGAGGATTTTGCCGTATTTGCCACTCTCGACGATTTTCTTCGCTTCCATGATGCCGAAGTGGTAGCGGTGGTTGAACCCGATCTTCAACACCAGGCCGGGATGGCGCTGTTCTGCCTCCATGATCCGCTTTATATCGGCCATGTTGCGGCCCGGCGGTTTTTCGCAAAAGACGTGTTTGCCGGCCTCCAGCGCCGCTATTACTACCTCGGGTATAAAGCGGTTAGGAGTGCAGACGAACACCGCATCGACGCCGGAATGAATGACCGCCCGGTAGTCGGGAAGAATCTGCAGGTCCTCAAAGCCCTTCGCCGGCGAATTGGGATCCGTGCCGGAAACCAGAACCGTGTCGTCGTGTTCGCGGACAGTTTTAGCGCGGATTCCGCCCATCTTGCCCAGCCCGACGATGCCGATCTTCAATGGTTTGTTCATGACCTTCCATCTCTCTGATAGTGGTTGAAATGCCGCCGTTTCCGGTTGCAATAACCGGTTGCGAGTGTTTGCCGATTTAGTTAAAAATCCACCTTTGTGAATATAATATGCCGACGGGGCTTTTTCGGTGCTGCTAATCAACAGCCGGGGGGAAAAAGATTATAAAAATATGATTGGATGGTTAAATGGTTAGATGGCTGAATGGTTGGGCGACTGGAGGGTTGGCTGAGAAGCCTTAAACCATCTAACCATCCAACCATTTATCCATTCAACCGCTGTAAACATTCGATAACGTTCTGCGCATGAATTCCTCCCACCGTCGCCGCCAGAGGATAAAAACGGTCGCCTTTTTCCAGAATAATTTTTAGATAATCGAAATCGATGCGTTCCATTGGCGTTGCATTATCCGCCCTGATGGGGCTACCTCCTGCTTTGGAAAGGATGTACGTTGCCGCGGCAAAATCCCAAATCGACATAGCGCTGGAATATAAGGCGTGGTTTCCCAGTATCACCTCGAGCATCCCGACAACGGAGCTCCCCCAGTTTTTTACAAAGGTTTCCCGGGGGTAATATTTTTCTAAGAAGGGATCCAGGGGATTGGGCCCAAAACGCTTCGAGTCGCGGGTGATGGGCCCCTGCGGGATAAACCTTTCTAAGGTTTTCTTTAAATCCAGGTAGCTAACGCGTTCTAACCGGGAGGCTGAACCGGTTTGATACAAAACCGGGGATGGCAGGCCCTCAAATGCTTCCGCAAACGGGCCGCTGATTTCTTCCCCCTGGTATAACGTCCGGTAATGGGGCGCGTATATGATTCCGTAAACCGGGGAATAAGATCGGGTTTGCTCATCCCATTGCAGGAGCGCCAGGCTACAGGCATACTGGCCGTTTTTCGCGATAAAACCGGTAGTGCCGTCCAAAGGATCATTGATCCACAGGCGGGGCGTTGGGCCGGCATCGTTGATATTAAAAAGAAGCTCCCGGTATCGCGGGAAAATCTTCTGCTTGAATTCGCCCAACAGGTTAGCATACTTATCGAACAGATGGCGGCGTTTGAGCAGCGCTTCGATCTCGCTGATCTTATTTTCATCGAATACTTCTTCCCCGATGAACCGGTCAGCCGGATAAAGCGCGGCCAGGGTCAGCATCACCCGAATCTGAATGAGAAAATCCGCTAAAGTTACCGGGGTGCGGTTCTGTTTGCTTTCCGGGTGGAGTTCCGGCAAAGCGAGCACGTCGTTTAGGATCCCGGCGGCCTCCAGGGCGAGCCGTTTCCCAATATCCTGTAAATTTTGTCGCCTGATTGCCTGCTCCTGCTCGATATTCGAAATAGCCGGGCCATTCCACCTGCCCCTGCTCACTTCCCCAGCTTCTCCAGCCGTTCCCGGGCAGTCGCTTTGAAGCCTTCATCATCCGCGTCTGCGACCGGCAGTTCCAGCACCTTTTCATACTGGGCGATGGCCGGCTCTTTTTGCTTCAGTTCTTCGTAAGTGAGGCCCAATTCCAGGTAATGGTTGAGGTGCTCCGGGTGCAGCTCGATCGCTTTCTGAAAACATTCCGCCGCTTTCTGCACCGAAGCCTCCTTTGGAACCCCGCCCAAAAACATATTGGCAAATTTCTTCTCGATCCAGCTTAAAGTGGCCAGCTTGCGGTGCCAGCGCCCTAACACGTGCCAGGCGATGTCATCGGTAGGATCCAGCTCCAGGGCGCGATCCACCTCCTTTTTGATCTCCTTGGACATTTGCACCCGCTCTTTCGCTCCCGCGTCTAACGCCACCCGGCCTAAGGCAATGCTGCGCCAGAGATGCCCTTTCGCGCCCAGGGAATCGATCTCCACGGCTTTGCGGGCATAATTGTCCGCTTGCTGGTAATACGTTCGGCGGGTTTCCTTCTTCTCTTGCACTTCTCCGACGTCCACGAAAGCGCGGGAGAGCTTCCAGGCCGCTTCATAATTGGTGGAATCCGCCTGAAAGGCTTTTTGATAATTTTCCAATGCCGCGTTGTTATCATAGCGGGCGTAAGCTTCATCGCCTTTGGCGATAAAATCCGCTGCTGCATCATCATTCCCGGAAAAAACGGTTAGTTGGATAATACAGAGCAGGCCGATAATTTTCATGAAAAGTTTCAATGCCGAGTCCCCTGTTTAAATGTCGGTTTCTTTAGACTTTATCGGAAATAACTTTTTGACAGCCTGCCCGACTGAAGTGCGGCGGGGATTTACAAGATTCACTGGATATAAAAACATTGATTTTTCGATATTTTTATCCTGTTTCATCCTGTACATCCTGTCTAATTTTTTATTTCCAATAACGTCCTTTCGCGAGTTGAATTTCACTTCAAGAGGATCATCTTCCGGGTTTGAACCACGGTTTGGGAAGCGGTTTCCGCCTCCAGTCGATAGAAATAGATACCGCTGCTAACGCGCTCGCCGGTATCATTGCGGCCATCCCATTCTACCGTATAGAAACCAGCCGTTTGTGGTTCATCCCCATTCACCAGCGTGCGCACCTTTTGCCCGAGTGAGTTGAAGATCGCAAGCCGCGCTTTCGCAGTTTTGGGCAGTTGATAATGGATTTGAGTGGCCGGATTGAAGGGGTTGGGATAATTTTGCGCCAGCTCGAAGCGAAGCGGGATGGCCCCTTGCGGGATATCAATCCCGGTGGCGCTTTCAATAACGGTGATGAATTGATTAACGGGTTGATTGGTTATAGTTTGAACGATATTGCTTGGCCAGGTGATTTCAATCATATTGATAATGGCGGCATTGCCCAGGCCAAATTCAACGTTCAGACTGTTCTGGCTCCCAAACCCGGTCTGGCCGGCAATTTCCTGCACCTGGCTGCGCGATATGCCGTTAATCGTGGCCTGTGCCTTCACCCGTGCGCCAATTGCAGACCTGTTCGAGGCCATCCCAACCAGTTTAATATTGATCCATTTGTTATTATTTCCGTCATTCGCATAGAGGAAGTTACTGGTATTGCCGGCATTGGCCACGAACAAGTCTAAATCACCGTCATTATCATAATCGGCCCAGGCAGCGCCCTGGGAAACGCCGCCGTCGTTGACGATGACCCCGGTGGTGATTTTGGTAAATGAGCCGTTTCCATTATTGGAATACAGAAAGTTGCTGCTGCCGAGATCATTCGCAACAAATAAATCCAGGTCGCCGTCGTTGTCAAAATCCCCCCAGGCAGACCCCAGGGAGCTGCCGCCGTCATTTACAATCGCCCCGGTAGTGATTTTGGTAAAGGTTCCGTTGCCATTGTTGGAATACAAAAAATTACTCTGATTTGCCGTATTGGCCACGAAAAGGTCTAAATCGCCGTCATTTTCATAATCGCCCCAGCTCACGCCGTGGGAATTGCCGCCGTCATTCACGATTGCGCCGGTGGTAATTTTGCTAAAAGTAAAATTGGGCGGGCCGTCGTTGCGATACAAAAAATTATTCTGGGGGCCGGTATTTGCTACGAACAGGTCCAGGTCGCGGTCATTATCATAATCCCCCCAACTGGCGGCGCGAGAATTTCCCCCGTCGTTGACGATGATTCCGCTGGTGACTTTGTTAAAAGTCCCGTTGCCATTGTTGGAATACAAAAAATTATTGGTGCCGCCTTTATTGTTCACAAATAAGTCTAAATCGCCGTCATTATCGAAATCGCCCCAGGCGGCCCCGTAAGAGAGGCCTCCATCATTGACAATTACACCGCTGGTGATTTTGCTAAAGGTAAAATTGGGCGGGCCATCGTTGCGGTACAAAAAGTTGTTCTGATCATCATTGGCGACAAACAAGTCTAAATCGCCGTCGTTATCGTAATCCCCCCAGGTAGCGCCAAAGGAGCGGCCCCCGTCATTGACAATAACCCCGCTGGTAATTTTGGTGAAGCTTCCGTTTCCGTTGTTGCGGTACAAGAAGTTGCTTTGAATATCATTGGCCACGAAGAGGTCCACATCCCCGTCATTATCATAGTCCCCCCAGGCGGCCCCGTATGAATTACCCCCATCGGTCACGATGGAGCCGGTGGTAATTTTGGTAAAGGATTGCCCGTAAAACTCCCCGGGTAATAACAGAAGCGCCGCTCCCGGAAACACTGCGGTAGCCAGAAAACTTCCGCATAAATACAAACAGGCGGATCGGAAAGCCCTTGACAGGTTTTTCATGATTTCCCCCGGTTTTTAGGTTGATGGAAAACGTGGTTTATAGCCGCAAATGAGGTAGTCGGCCATCCCCGCGGCCCGGCTGCAACAACTCTTCACTGCTGGGCGCAGGACAAATTGCACACTGAAGTGTGGCAATCGTAGATTACCACGCTTTAGCGTGCTTTTTAACAACCTGAAATCCGTGCAATTTGTGCTGCGCCCTTCACCGCTGCTTACAGGCTACGGAAAATGGTTGATTTCCGATGAAAACAGCACTTCCAAATCTTCCCGGGTCAGTTGCTTCACAAACCCGCTTTCGGAGGTGATCAGCTCCTCGGAAAGCTCCTTTTTCCGCTTCTGAAGCTTGAGGATTTTCTCCTCCACGGTGTCTTTAACGATGTATTTGTACACGAACACCCGCTTGTCCTGCCCGATGCGGTGGGCGCGGTCGGTGGCCTGCTGCTCCACCGCGGGGTTCCACCAGGGGTCCAGGTGGATCACGTAATCCGCGGCGGTGAGGTTCAGACCCAGACCCCCGGCCTTGAGGGAGATCAAAAAGGCGGAAACGCGGGGATTTTCCTGGAAGTTATGGATGCGCTCGGCGCGGTCGCGCACCGAGCCGTCGAGGTATTCGTAACCCCAGCCCCGCTGTTCGAAAATGCGCCGCACCAGCTTCAAAAAGCGCACGAACTGGGAGAAAATCAGCAGTTTGTGACCCTCGCTGAGCAGGTCATCGACCATATCTTCTAACAGTTGCACTTTGCCGGAGTCGAGAAGCTCGATCTTGTCATCTAAAATGGCGGGATGGCAGGCGATCTGGCGCAGGTAAGTAAGCGCTTCTACGATGCGAAGTCGGGTTTTGTCCAACCCCTGGGCGTCTATCTCCCGGAAAATTTGATGCCGGAAATCGGACAAACATTTATAATACACCTGCGCCTGGCGGTCGGTCATTTCCACGTACTGCACGATCTCCGTGAGCGGGGGCAGTTGGGTTTCCACTTCTTCCTTGGTACGCCGCAGGATGAAAGGGAAAATGATCTTCTTCAAGGTTTCGATCTGGCGGCCGCGGTGTTGCTCCGGGATTTCGATATAATGGGACTGGAACTGGCGCACATTGCCCAACAGCCCGGGGTTTACGAAATTGATCTGCGCCCACAGGTCCACTAAGGAGTTCTCCACCGGGGTGCCGGTGAGCGCCAGCTTATGCCGCGAGCACAGCCGGCCAATCGCTTTGTAGGTCTTGGTCTGGGGATTTTTGATTTTCTGGGATTCATCCAGAATGATATAGCTGAACTTCTGCCCCGCGAGGTCTTTTTGATCCTGCAACACCACCCCGTAGCTGCACAGCACCACGTCGTTTTCGGGGATTTTCGCAAGATGTTTGAGGCGCTCGTTGCGGTTCCCGTGGTAGCGCAGCACCCGCATTTGGGGGGCAAATTTCTGGAACTCTTCCTCCCAGTTGAAAATCAGGGTCAGAGGCACCACGATCAGCGCGGGAAATTCCTGCTTCTGCTCTTCCTTCAATTTCAACAGCAGTGCAATCACCTGCACGGTTTTTCCTAACCCCATGTCGTCGGCCAGGATGCCCCCGAAAGAGAACTCGTTCAGGAAACAGAGCCAGTCCAGCCCGTGTTTTTGATACTCGCGCAACTCCCCATGCAGGTTTCCGGGAGAGGCGGCCGGTTGGATGGCCTCGAAGCGGCGGTATCGTTCTAACAGTTCCGCAGCGCGGGAATCCAGGCGCACCGTTTCCGCAATGGTTTGCAGCGCCTTCAGCACCGCCACCCCGGCCATGGGCAGGCGCACCTCCCCGTGCCCGTTCTTGAGGTCTAAAAACTGCGAAAAGGCGCGGATTTTTTCGATCACGTCTTCGGTTAAATAAACGCTGGAGCCGTCGCTCAGCTTTACGTACTGTTTATCATTCTCGATTTGTTTGAGCAGATCGGGGATGTCCAGCGCGTCCCGATCCAGCGTCAGGCTGTATTTCAACTCCAGCCAGTCGATCCCGGAGCGCACTTTAATCTGAAGCTTCAGCTTCTGGCGATGAACCCGGTAGCGGTGTAAATTCTCCTCGTTCAGCACCGCAAAGCCGGCTTTTTGCAGTTTGGGAATCACCAGGCGCATCCAGTCCTGGTAATGGTAATTCGCGGCGATATTCCAGTGCCCGGAGCGGTAAATCAACCCGTTCTCTTCCAGGTATTTGCGGCTCTGCTCCTCTTCCGCGGCGTTCCGCTGAATAATAAAGAGATTTTTTCCCTGGTACGCCAGGCTGCGATCTGTCGCCGGGTACGCCGGGAATTCGTAATGGTCGTACGCAAAATTGACATCGATTTGCAGGTGGCTGTTCCACTCTGAAAAACAAATCTGTTTACCGGTGAGGGGGGGAGTTTTGTGCTCCACGTGCTCGCCTAAGTTGTTCCAGTCTAACACCGGCAAAATGTGGGGAAGGTAGATGCGGATGAATTCGCTCAACTCGGCGTTCGGGATTTCAAACGGCTCCCGGATCCGGAAATAGTTGTTCCAGAAGATGGCCGGCAGGGCGGATTCGATTTTATAGATTTGGGTGCCGTAGAGCATGTAAATGGGGTTGGAGCACAGAATCACCGCCGGCTCTTTGATTTCTAAGGGAAGACTGTTCTCAAATACCAGGGTCGGTTGCAGGTAAAAGCCGTTTTTGCCCTTTTGGAGGGTCAGGATAATGCGCGCGGTTCCGGGATGAACGGTCGCCTTTACCGCTTCTTTGGCCGCGGTTTCTTTTACCATGATCCGGCTTTCCGCCAGCCAATCCAGCAGGAAGCCGACCGGCTGGGTATAATTGAAGATGCTGCGGGCGTTGGACCCGGCGTCGGAATCCAGGTAGAGCAGCGAATCCAGCTCGTTCTGGCTGATGTTTACCTTACTGCTGTCCACAATGCTCAAGCTCAACCGCACTTCCCGTCCCGGGGAGCCGTCTAAGCGAGTGTAGGTGGCGTAGGGAATGAGCTCCCAATTGCCGGAGCGCAGCTCGATGACAAAGTAAGGCTCGTACACCCCGGCTTTGGAGCGGAAGGATTTGGGCTGGGGCATCTTCTCCAACAGCCCTACTAACTGTTCTAATTTATTTTTCCAGGGCATAGTGATTTGTTTTGATAACGCTATTGAGCCGGTACCTGATGGGTATTGCGTATTTCGTGTTACGCGATACGCAACCGATCATCCGCTATTTTCAGAAAGAGCGCTATGCTGAGCCACGCAAAACGCCGATTCTTTTACGCCGGCTTCCGGTTAATAGATTCTGATGAAGATCGTTGAATTTCGCCGCAAGCCGCCAGGAAATGGTATCATTTTCGTCTGACGGCGACGATCCGGTTCCGGCAGGCCGGGCATCTTGAAATATAGTAAAAATTTATAAAGTTGGAATGAGTAAAAAAAATTTATCATCTTCCGGGTGAAGGGAATCATCAAAAAGGAGGGGGCGGCCTATGCCCAAAATGATCAAAAAAATTCTCTCCCGGATTGCCGAATTTTTGAGCGGAACGCCGAAAACACCGGGGCCGGAAATCCCGGAAGCGCTTTCCCGCGTCCAAACCGGCTCAACGCCGGGGCAATTACGGCGCGAAATCGAACAATTGCAGAAAGCGAACCGGTCGCTCAGCGGGCGAGCGGGAAAACTGCAAGAGTATTCCCGCAAGTTAGAAACCCTGCACCAGGTCATCATCCGCCTGCAATGCTGCAATTCTCCCCGGGCGCTGCGCTCCTGCCTGGTGCGGGAAATTTACCATACCCTGCAATTCGACCGCTGCGCTTTCCTGGAGGTGGATACACAGGCGCTGCGCTTGACCGTTTCCGAAACCTGCGGGTTCGAACCCGGGAAATGGGAGAATCTGAACATCCCTTACCCGGCGGCAGCGTTCCAAAACTTGTTCCGCAACTCCGCGCTCATGCTCTTTACCTCGCCGGCGAAAATTCCCGACCCCCCAACCCGGCAAATCTTACAACAAATTCAGGCCCGCCGGTTTTTATTCGGCTTGTTAGGCGCTCCCGCCCCGGTGAGCCTCCCGCTTGCCGGTGAAGAAAATTTCCGGGAATTGCTGGCCAATTTGAATCCGGACCTCTACGGCGGAGTGGGAACCGGCCTTGAAAAACTCCAGCAACACCTGCGCGAGTATCTCTCCTCGGATATTTTTTACGTGGGCGGTTACCTGTTTATGGATTATAAATCCTCCTCAAGACGCTTCACCCGCTATGATATCAAAATTCTGGAGATGCTGTTGCGCACCGCCGGCATGTTGCACCAGAATTTGCAGATGCGGGAACAGTTGAAAGCGTTCTTCATCCGCGCGGAAAAAGACGCCCTTACCGACCACCTCACCGGGCTGTTCAATTACCGCTATTTCATCCAGGAATTGCACCGGGAATTCGACCGCGCCCGCCGGCACGGCTCGCCGTTCGTTTTACTGATGTTAGACGTGGACTATTTCAAATTCTATAACGACGCCTTCGGCCACCCTGCCGGCGATCTGGTGTTGAAGAAACTGGCCAAACTGTTGCAAAAAAATACCCGCATCAGCGATACCGTAGCCCGCTACGGCGGGGAAGAGTTCGTGACCATCTGCCCGGAACTGGGCAAAGAGGGGGGCATGAGGATTGCGGAGAAACTCTGCCGGATTGTCGCCGCAGCCCCTTTCCCCAAAGAAGCGGAGTTTTCCCACCAGAAGATAACCATTTCTATCGGGGTGGCGGCATATCCGGATGATGCGGCTTCAGCGGAGGAACTGGTGCGCCGCGCCGATATAGCGCTGTACGAGGCCAAACAAAACGGGCGCAACCGGGTTCGGCTGTACCGGGAAGGGAAGGAGGAGCGTGATGCGTAACTCGTAATGCGTAATAAAAAACGGAGGGCGCAGCACAAATTGCACAAAAAACCGAATTTCAGGATGACTAGCCCCGCGCTTCAGCGCGGGGCTAGTCAATTCATAATTTGTGCAATTTGTGCTGCGCCTAAAAACGGAATACGCAGTACGCAATAGCCACAAAAGTTACGCCTTACGCTTTACATTTCCCGTCTCACCACTCCACCGCCTGCCGGGTTCCGAAGCCCGGCCCCAGCAGCAGCGCGTTCAGCAGCATCCGCCCGGCGCCGTAAAAATAAGCGCGGAAATGGGGATCTTCGGCGAAAAGAATAACCTGCCCGTTGCCCAGCGCTTCCCGGGTGGCGTAGGCGGAGTTGGCCCAGCGCTGCCGCGCTTCCGGCCAGAGCAGCCCGGCGAGGCGCAAATGCTCCGCCTCTCCAAAGCGCCCCGCGGTCTCCACCGGGTTTTTGGACATCAACGCATAAGAAGAGTACAGGAGCGCCGGCGTTCGCGCCCCGATCCCGAAGCTGAGCCAGTGGGTTTCGTTCAAATCCACCCGCAAAATTGCCCCCCGGGGCATGAACAGTCGCTGGCGTTCGTCCAACCGTTCCAGGGCATTCAAATCTTCCGATTTTTTCTCTTCTTTGGCGGCCGGCGGGGTTGTCGCGGCGATCTTTCCTTCCCAAATCGCCAGGCTGTCGATCTTTTCGTTGCCGATCTGCCGTTCCTGCGCGACCGCCTCCTGGTAGAGCGCCAATTCCTTGAGCGCCTGGCGGCGCAGCTTTACCTGGCTGAGACCGGAGGCGCTGTCCGCTGCAAAGGCCGCCCCGTTGCCCATGGTGATCAGGGTTCCTCCGCCGGCAATCCACTCCTTCAATTTCCGGATGCCCTCTTTCCCGAATATCTGCTGGTAGTCTTCCGCGCCTCCCCAGGTGGCGGGCAAAATCAGCACGTTGTAGGTTCGCAAATCCGCCTGCGCGAAATACTGGTAATTGAGGATGGAATGGCGGGCGCCTAATTCGCAGTCCAGCAAATACCAGGTTGCCCCGAAACTGTACATATTGATGTCCGGCCCGGCGAGCAGGGCGACGCGCGGCGGCTCCAGAAGCTCGAATTCTCCCCCGCCCAGGTCCGGTCCCTCCTGGCTGCGGGCGCTGTTGGTTCCGTACACCGCCGCCCCGGTTTCCTTGCTGATGCGGGTAAGCGCTTCCGCTAAGGAGGCGGGGTTCTCGTTGAGACGCAGCAGCAGGCTCCCGCGCGGGAAAAATTTGCCCTCGCTGCGGAAAACCTCCCGGGCGGCGCGAACCCGGTAACCGCTTTCCAGCAGGCGCAACAGGGCCGGCGCGGCGTGGTCATCTCCGTAATCGATCAGGTAGCCGTAGAGCGGTTGAGGATTGATGACCGCGCCCGCGCTTTTCGGCGCTTCCCGGAGCGGGCGGGTTTTTACGGACGGCGCTGCGCCGGAAACATAGGCTTCCACCCCGTAGGCCAGCAGCATCGACCAGGCCCCGACTTCGTACATGCGGGTGCCCTGGCCCCGTTCCAGGGATTCCCGCTCCCACTTCAGAAATGCGCCGGTCATGCGCGGATCGAACTCCAGGATGGCGTTGATGAGCGGGCGCAGGGGCTGATCTAAACGAATGATGAAGGTTCCTTTGGGCAATTTTTTACTGATGGGGACAGAATCCCAGTAACCGCGAATGTTGGAGGCCTGGAAATCCTCTTGCGCGGTTTCGATCTCTATTTTTTGCATCAACAGCTTCTCCAGCAGGCGGTAAACCCGGGAAGGATTGCTGCCGGGAAGAATGTAGTAGGCCGCCGCCGGGGCGCTGCGGGCCGCCAGCGCCTCTTTCTTCATGCGATAAAAATCCTGCAACAATTCGCCGCGATGCCGGGCGGCGGTCGCCAAATTGGCCAGGGAGCTGACGAATTGATGGTGCACCGCTTCCCGGAAGGCGAGGGTGGTTCCGTCCGGGCGTTTCACGGAAGTCCCCTCGGTGCTGGCCTGTTCATACAAGATGCCCACCGCCCCTAAGTAATTCGGCCAGGAGCTCCCGTAGCCGGGGTACCAATCCTCATGCCACTCCCGGGTGTAATAACTCCAACCATAGCGGTCGAAGGCCCGGGCCTGGTCGTCGGAGAAGGTTTTCCCCCATTTGAGCAGGGTTTGATGAATATTGGGATTGAGCGGCTCCCGGGCCGGGGGAAACAGATAGGTTTCGTAGGAGCCCATCTCGTGGGCGTCCACCACCAACTGGGGATTCCAATGCAGCAGCGTTTGCACCCGGGCGCGGCTTTCCGGCTGGGAGAGAATGAACCAGTCGCGGTTGAGATCGAACAAATAGTGATTGCCGCGCCCCCACGGCCACACCCCGGTGTGCTGAATGCTCTGGGCGTCGGAAGTGGGGGTTTTGCCGCCCCACTGCTGCATTTGCGCCAAAAAGCGCTCCCGCCCGTCCGGATTTTCATTGGGATCGATGCCCACAACTAATTCCCGGCGCAACCGCTCGCTGAGGGTATCGGTTCCGGCGACTAACTGGTAGGCAGTCAGCAGCGCCGCGTCCACCCCGGAGAGCTCGTCGCCATGGATGCTGTACATCATCCAGGCGATGGCGGGGGTTTGCTTTGCAATCTCGCGGGCTTCGGCGTCGGATTTGATCGTGCGGGGATCGGCCAGCCGGGCCACGGCTTCCCGGATGCTCTCTAACCGCGCCAGGTTTTCCTCGGAGCTGATCAGTGCGTAGTATAATTTCCGGTTTTCGTGGGTGCGGCCGGACTCTACCAGGCGCAGCCGGGGCGACTTCTCCGCCAACAGTTGAAAATAGTGCAGCACTTCTTCAGAGCGCGCCGGGCGCTCCCCGCTGGCAAATCCCAGCGCCGCTTCCGGGGAGGGAATGGCGGGATCATAAGTTCCGTTGGGGAAAAAAGCCGGCTGCGCCTGGGCGTATGCCGCGCTTAGCGCCAGCGCCAGGCATAAGCCGATAAATTTCATCATTCGCATTTTGGTTGCTGCTCCGGTTTGCGGTTTCATGGGGCAATATCTCCTTTTCGACGTTGAACGGATTCTCGAAAGCTGGTTTATATCCCGCGGGTTCATCTCTTCTGACAAAAGCAGGCTCCTAAGGTCTATCTCGCAACCGTATCTGGACGAATCCCTTGCGCAGTAGTGAATTTACCATTTCAAAATTAAGAACAAACGATTTTGTTGTACAGGCCAGCAAGGAGGAAGTCGAATAGCATAAAAAGGCTTTCCTCTCCGCCCATTCCTTCCTAATTTTGGCGGCGTTCATCAATTTTGCCGATTATTTATCCAACTGGCGGAAGAGCGTATGGAATTGAGCAATCGTGTTATTTTGGTTACCGGCAGCGGCGACCGGGTCGGAAAAGCAATTTCCCTGGCCCTGGCCCGCAAAGGGGCGCAAATGGTGATCCATTATCATACCCGGCGGGAAAAAGCCCGGCAAACCGCGGAAGATATCGCCGCCGCGGGATTGCCGCCCCTGATCGTGCAGGGGGATGTCTCCCGCCGGGAGGACTGGCAGCGCATGTTGTCGGAAATTTTGGCGAAGTTCGGCAAAATCGACGGACTGGTAAACAACGCCGCGCTGTTTTACCAAACCCCGCTGTGGGAAATCAGCGAGGCGCAGTGGGACCGGTTTATGAACGTGAATCTGAAAGGGGTCTTCTGGGGCTGCCGGATTGTGGGCGAGCAAATGCTGCATCAGCAGCGGGGGCGGATCGTCAACATTGCCGACGTCGCCGCCCGGCAGGTGTGGACCGAGTACCTGCCCTATTCCGTCTCCAAAGCCGGGGTTCTGGCGCTCACCCGGGGCTTTGCCAAAAAATTTGCTCCCCATGTGACTGTCAACGCCATTGTTCCGGGAATGATTATGCCCGTGGAATCGCTAAGTGAAGAGGAGCGGGAGGCATTGATCCGCAAAATTCCCCTGCAACGCAGCGGAACCGCAGACGACCTGGCCGGCGCGGTGGTATATTTATTCGAGGGCGGCGATTTCATTGCCGGGGCGGAGATTACCATCGACGGGGGACGAACCATCGGGTGAATCCGGTATATGATAGAGACGCATTGCAAAGCGTCTCCATAGTGGCATAGTGGCGTTCCATACCGCTTTGCGGTTTTTTCGGCTATCGAATCCCGGCTCGAGGTTCAAAGGGGTGTCTTTGGGGGTTTCGATGCTACACTTCCGGCAAGTTTGCTTCAGGTCGCCCGGCGCATCGGGCAATAGCACCATGCCGGATTGGTTCACCGGGACAACAACCATGGGGGAGAGCAAAGCATTTTTCGGGCTGAAAGCTGATCGCTGAAAGCTGTCCGCTTAATATTGCAGCCCTAACGTCAAATAATAGCGTCGTTCCCGCAGGGGCAGGCCTTCCAGCTCAAAATCATCATCCAGCAGGTTGCGCAGGCTGGCGTTGAGAATCAGTTTCACCTGGTTGATCCGGAACGCTTTTCCGAAGTGCAGGTCCATATTGGTGAACCCCGGCACCCGCACTTCCGAAAATCCGCCATTGCGATTGCGAAGCCGGGCAATCTGCTCCCCTTCCTTGAATACATGGAACTGCAAGGAATACCCGGACTGGTCGAGCATGACGTTAAAGATAAATTTGCGGTCGAATTTGAACGGAAACGCGGAGCGATCCGAAAAATAGTAGCGCGAGGCCCCTAACTCCATAGTCATTCGTTTCTGGAACAAGAACAGGGCGGATTTGGTCTCGAAGCCGTTGATGCTGGCGTTTCTTACATTGTCATACACCGCGATAGGGGTTCCAGGCAGAAAGTAAGTGACGAATTTGTTGTCGTAGGCGTTGCGGAAGAAGTTCCCGCTAATCTGCCAGCCCAGCAGCCCGGAGGGGTTGCGCACTTCGCGGGTAAGATCTACCCCCATCTCCAGGCTGTGATTGCGTTCCGGCTGCAAATCCGGCTGGGTGGCGGCGGAAGAGAGCAGCTCCCGGGTGCTGATCTGCTGCAGCAGGGAGGGGAATTTCACGTTGTTGCCCATGTTCAAAAAGCCTTTGAAGGCATAGTGGCCGTTGCTTCCGACTAAACTGGTGGAAAATTTGATGGTTCCTTCCTGCCAGGAATTGTCGAAAACCAACTCGTTGGGATCGCGCACAAAGGAAGCGTCCACCACCGGCGGCTGGCTGTTGATCTGCCGGTCATTCACCAGGTCGTAGCGGAAACTGACGTCGAAGCCGAGCGAATGAATAAATCCCGCATGGGCTGGCGCGGCCATTTTTGCCACGGAAAAAAGACCGTGGTGCGTGCGGCCTAATTCGGCGCTTTCCGAACCCAGGAGCAGGGATGAGAAGGTAGTGCGCTGGTCTCCGAAATCCAGTTGGGAACGCTGAAACTGGTATCCCAGCAGAAATTTCGTATATTTCAACTCAAACGTTTTGTTGGCGTTGAAATGCCAGGAACGGTCTTCGATAGCGCGGGTCAAGAAACCGGAGTCCAGGGGGGGGATGTAAAATCGCAGGTGCTGGTTTTCTTCCGACCACTGGTAGGCGGCGGAGAAGCCCAGGTTTTTTACTTTACCGGCGTCCCCATCAAACCGGGCGGTGAGCATCTGGTTGGAAGTGAAAAGATTCTCCTCATCCCGTTGGTTCTGGTAATCCATGTCCGAACGCAGGTAGAGGAAGCGCAGAGAGGTTGCCGGGGCGCCGCTTGCGGTTTCGGAAAAATTATAGGCGGCGCTGGCGGTATGGTATTCGGAGGCATTTTTCAGCAAGCGTTCCCCGGGCGGCTCCGCGCTGAATTCCCGCTCCGAAGAGCCTTTTTGAAAGCTGTAACCGCCGTAAAACTGCCCGGCCTTTTTGAACAGGTGCAGCCCCTGGTCGTTAGTTTTGTAGGAACCGATGCGCTGTTGCACCCGGATGCTGTAATCTTGCTGGGCGCGCGGCGCCACGTTGATCACCCCGGAAAACGCCTGGGGGCCGTACAGAGCGCTGTTGCTGCCTTTGACCACTTCCAGGCGCTGGATATCCGAGAGATCGATCAAGGAAATATCATAAATATTGTCCAGGCTGCTGTTCATACGAATGCCGTTATAAAGCACCAGCACTTCATCAGGACTGCCGCCGCGGATAGAAACGGTCTTTTTGCCGCTCAGGTACTCATCCACTTGAATGCTGTGGTCGGTTTTCAGCAGGTCCCCGGCGTCGGTGTATCCGCGCAGGTCAAACATCCAGGCGTCGATGACCGACACGGTCTGGGGTAAATCTTTGTCGTACTCCAGGGGATCTTTCTCCCCCACCACCAGCACTTCCGGCGCGGCAATTACCCGTTCCTGCAAATCGAGGGTTTGGCGCATCAACACCTCTTCGAGCATCAGTTCCAGGGTATCGTAGGCCACGTGCTGAAAGGTCACCAGCATTTCCGGGTCCGGGTTGGCTACCGTGAACCGGAAATGCCCGAAGGTGTTGGTTACCGCGCCGATATTCAATTCCCGAATGTAAACGTTCACCCCGGGAATATCGCGGTGGGTATTGGCGTCGCGTACTTTGCCTTCCAGGACCAATTCTTCTGCAATCAGAAAATTGAGAAGCGAGATGAGGAGAGCGAAACCCGATATGAATTTTGTCCCAAACATCCGAACACCTGCCCGCTTTTTTGTTGGCTACACCCCCACAACGGTTCGGAGCCGCCGGTAATTCTGCTCGAAAAGAAAAACCAAACCTTATTCTATCTCAACAAAAACAATACCAGCGCGAAAAAAACATGCACTAAAAATTTTTAAAACCAATGTGTTAAGTTAGTTCCCTCACGGCGTTTCACCGCGCGAAACAGCCTTTACTTTCCCACCGGGGCGGAAAGTTTTTTCCCACTATCGCTATGAAATTATTGTCGATAGAGAATCCGTGAACTTGAATTTCATTGTTAAATGGTTAAATGGCTGGATGGCTGAATGATCATCCAGCCATTTAACCATCCAACAATGGCCTGTAACGATAGCGATGAACCGGCTTAGAAAAACATCAGGTACTGCAAGTTGGCGCCCCCGAATCCCCCGACGTTCACTTGATGGCTGATCGAAATATGGATGCGGGCGCTTTTCGCAAAGAGGTAGCTCCATCCCAATTTCAGTTTATCGACATAGCCGCTTTGCCGGTCGTTCCCCTGCCCGGCAAAACCGTTATAGTTCCAATCGAAAAACGAAGCCATGTAGCCCAGGTCGATGGAGTGGCTGGCGAAAATCCGTTCGTAGAAAACTCCCGCTAAAAAATCACCGCGTTTAAAATCGTGGCTGTTAAAACCGCTCGAACCGGCCTCCTGGCGAACATAGTGGGAAAGCGCCCGCAAACGGGCGCGGGTTCCCGCGGGGGAAATATATTCCAGAGATCCGCCGTACAGGACGTTGCGGTAGCAATAATTATATTCTGCCTGGTAAAAATTTTTCGCTTCATCGAAGCGGTAATAGTAAAGACTTCCCGCCAGGATCGTTGTCGGGGCGGGGTGGTAGTACCCTTTTCCGCGCAGGCGCTGGATGCGCTGGCGATGATACTGTTCCTGCGGAGATAGCTCCTGGTCCGGGAAGCTGCGCTCGAAGCCGGTGGAGAGTTTTCCATCGCTGTACACCCACCATTTATCCTTTCCGTAGCGGAGGAACCATTGGAAGGCCAGGGGGTCTCGAATGGAAACTCCCCCGCGGGGGTTTTTCTCCCCGTACACAAAATCTTCCCAGACCAGCGCGGCGCTGAGGTATTTTTCCCGGGATTTGTCCGCGGCCAGCACCCCCAGGGAGGCGTCGGTATTCTCCTTGTCGTAGCTGGGATCGGTGAGCAGGAAAATCGAAAATTCCCGGAAGATATGCCGTTCAAACCCCATAAAGGCAGATTTTTCCTCCGCGTTCAAATGGCGGGCGGCCAGCCAGGTTCCCAGTCCCCGGAATCGCCATCCCCCGCCCAAATCCGAGTTGAGCGCCAACTGCCCGTCGCCTAACAGGTCGGTGGTGGTAACGCTGCCTACGGTCAGTCGAAAACCGTTGCTGCTGAAGAAACGTTGCTCCCAGCCATACTGCCAGAAAGCGTTCAATTCATAATTCAAAAACGCATGGACATAGAGCAGGCGGTCGCGATAAGGCTCTTCGAATGTCCAGCCAACCTCGCCGCCGGGGCTGCTGCTGAGCCAGAGAAGCGTTATGAACAGGGTTAGCGGGCGTTTCATCGGCAATTTCCATCCTTATCTTTGCCAAAAAGAATTTACAGAAGAACGGTCGCCGGGATCAACCGCTTTTTATTTCCCGGGTGCATTTATGGCGGCCTTTGGGCTGGCATACCCGGGGAAAATAGCGCGCTGAATCAAATACCCCCGAAATGTCCATTCCGCCGGTTTTTTGCAATCAAAACGCCAAAGGGCCTAAAAACAAAATCCCTTGCGTTCCATATTGCCGCCGTTTATATTGGGGGCGTTTAAAGTGGGTTGCGAAACCCACTTTTTTGTTATATAGGGCAGGTTACATGGGCAGATTGGAAATCGAGGAAAAAGTAAGAGAAATAATCCTCCCGCTCCTGGAAATGGAGCAGGTTCACCTGGTAGAATTGGAAATTCACGGAAAATCCGGCAACCAGGTGGTGAATATCTATGCTGATACCGATCAGGGAATCACCCTGGCCGAAATTACCCGGCTGACCCGGGAGATCAACGATTTGCTGGATATGCACGACGTGATTCCGGGCTTTTACCGCCTGAACGTTTCCTCACCGGGGGTGGACCGGCCCCTCAAGGCGTTGTGGGAGTTTCGCAAGAACCTGGGTAGGGAGCTGCGGGTGGTTTTCCGGGAAAATGAGCAGGAGAAAGAGCTTACCGGAAAACTGTTAGCGGCGGAAGAGGAACGTATTTTGCTGCAAGTGAAAGATGAAGAATTGAGCATTCCCACCGCGTCGCTGATCAAAGCCCGGGTGCAGTTGAAATGGTAACGGAGCGGTTTGCCGGCCGCCGGCGGTCGCTGCCAATTAATGCCAATATTTAACATAGACTTTTAAAGCATACTTCGGAGGTTAACGACATTTATGAAAAGCCAAATTGTGGCCGCTGCGGCGGAAATTGCCCGGGAAAAACGCATCGATAAAGAAGATTTGCGCGATATTCTTGAGGACATTTTTACAACCTTAATGAAACGCAAGTATGGGGAAGAGGCGGATTTCGATATTATTGTAAACATCGATCGCGGGGATATGGAAATTTACGTGGAAAAACAGGTGGTTGGCCAGGTGTCCGATCCCAACTCCCAAATTTCCCTGGAAGAAGCCTCCAGGGTCGATCCGGAAGTAGAAGAGGGAGAATTGTTCGCCGAAGTGGTCAACCCGGAAAATTTCGGACGGCGCTTGATCAATATCGCCAAACAAACCCTGATGCAGCGCCTCCGTGAATATGAGAAAGAGAAAATTTATGAAGAATATAAGTCCCGGGTGGGGGAGATCGTTATCGGCGATGTGCACCAGGAGACCCGGCACGGTTTTTTTATCGTGGTAGATCGCACCGAAATGTTCATGCCCCGTTCGGAATCCATCCCCAATGAAAAATTACGCCGGGGGGACAGCGTGCGCGCGCTCATCAAAGAGGTGATAAAACCGGATACCGGCAGCGAAGAAGCGGAAGAGATCGAGCGCGTCCGCCGCCGCCGAAGCCATCGCCCGGAAATCATCGTTTCCCGTGCGGACCGGCAGTTTTTGATCCGTTTGTTCGAGATCGAAGTGCCGGAGATTTTTGACGGTATCGTGGAAATTAAGCGGGTGGCTCGCCGGCCGGGGGAGCGGTCTAAAATTGCGGTAGAGTCGATCGACAAGCGCATCGACCCGGTAGGCGCGTGCGTGGGGATGCGGGGAGTGCGCATTCAATCCGTGGTGCGAGAGCTGAACGGGGAAAAAATCGACGTGATTCCCTTCTCCTCCGAGCCGGAAATCTTCATCAGCCGGGCCTTAACCCCCGCCAAGCCGATCCGCATCATCTTCAACCGGGAAGAAAATTTTGCGGTCGCCATCATCCCGGATAAAGACATGGGGCTGGCCATGGGTAAAAGCGAGCTGAACCGGGAGTTGGCGCAAATGTTAAGCGGGGTGAACGTCGAATTGATCAAAGAATCGGAATTCTACGAAAAGAGCGCCGAAGAAGCGCTGGACGTGGCGGAGATTCCCGGTCTCTCCGCAGCGGTGGTGGACAGGCTCAAGAACGCCGGCATCAATACCGCCGAAGAATTGAAAAACTTAGGATTGCAGGGGTTGTTGGAAATTCCCGGCATCGGGCAAAAAACCGCCCAGAAGATTTTGAGCCAGTTGAATATCTAAATGGCGGTGATGCTGGATGCTTGATGTCGGATACTCGATGTTCGATGCTGGATGCTGGATACCTTTTAGAGCTTAAATCCGCCGCCAATACCCTGCATCAAGGATCAAAGATTGAGCATCCGGGATCGAGCATCGAGAAACCAATATGGAGAAGATTCAAACCATTGTTTTGGATCCTGCACTGGCGGCCCTGCTGGGATTCGCCCGGAAGGCCCGCCAGGTCGAGGCCGGTTTCGAGGCGGTGCGACGGGGAATCGAGAAGCGGAAAATTGCCTTTGTGCTGGTGGATGACTCCCTGGCCGAGAATTCTTTCAAAAAAATCCTCGCCGCCGCTCACCAGCACCAAACCCCGCTCTTGAGGGTGCGGAAAGGGGAAGCATTCAGTTTGTTGAAAATAAGCGGTAATAAAATCCTGGGGCTGCATCACGGAGGATTGGCGAAGGGGTTTTGGGATAAGTTAAACAGGAGTATCAATGTCTGAAGCCAGTGGTAAAAAGAAAAAACTGTTTCAAGTCGCCAAAGAGCTGAACCTGGCCGTGGAGACGATCAAGGATTTTCTGGAGAAGAAAGGCGTTGCGGTTACGAATCCTAACGTGCGGATCGATGAAGAAACCTACGACTTGATCCTGAAGCGGTTCTCTTTCGAGAAGAAAGAAGCAGACAAGATTCAAAAACGCCGGGAAGAGCGGCGCGAAGAGCGGGTTCACGAGGTGGAAGAGGTGCAGGAACCGCAGGAAGAGGAATTTGCGGAAACCGGGCCGGAAGTGGAAGAAGAGGAGATATCCCCGGAGGCCCCGGATGCGGTGGAAGTAAGCGATGAAGAGCCGGAAACGGCCGGGGAAGTTGCAGAAGCGCAGGCGCCGGAAGATTTGCCCGCGCCGGATGCGGAATTGGCTGAAGAGCCGGTTGAGGAAACGCCGGAAGCCGTGGAAACCATCGAAGCCGAGGCCGTCGCGGAGGTAAGTGATGAAGCGCCCGAGATAGAAGAAATAATGGAGATTGAAGAGGAAGCCGCAGAGACAGAAATTCCCGTTTCTCCGCGGGTGGGGGATATTATCGACCATCCCATGGCCCGCCAATACCTGGAACGCCAGCAACGCGAAGAAATGTTGAAAAAGGAGCGCCAGAAACGCGCCCTGGAACGCCTGAAGCGCAAAGAAGAGCCGCCCAAAAAAGAGAAGAAAAAAGCAGCCCGGCCCGGCGAAGCGCCTGGGGAGGAACGCGCAGCAACAGCGACCGAAACGCCGGAGGTAGAAGAAAAACGCCGCGACCGCAAAAAGTCGAAGAAAAAAGACCAGGCGGAAGTTCTGGAGGAAAAAGAAGCGCGCCGCCGCAAGGCGCTGGAAATGATCCGGCGCGAAAGCAAGCGCGTTCGCCCGCAGGCGCTCGGCCTGGAAGAAGGCGAAGAAGAAGCGGGGGTGGAAGCGCCGGAAAAGGAAGGCGGCCGCCGCAAGCGCCAGAAGAAGAAAAAAGAAGTTGACCAGAAAGAGGTGGAAAGCGCATTAAAGAAAACCCTGGCAGAAATGCGCGACGCCGGTACCGGCAAGCGGAAACGCCGCAGAATTCGCGCCGAAGAAGGAGAAGAGGAAGTCGCCGCCAATGTCATCAAAGTAACCGAATTCATATCCACCCAGGATTTGGCCAACCTGTTGGATGTCCCGGCCCCGGAAATCATTCGCAAGTGCCTGGAATTAGGGTTGGTGGTTACCATCAACCAGCGGTTGGATATGGATACCATCCGGCTGCTGGCGGAGGAATTCGGATTTGCGGTGCAGGAAGAGGAAGAATACGGTTCGGAGTACCTGGAAGGGCTGGTGGATGAAGAGGATAAACCGGAAGACCTGGCTACCCGTTCCCCGGTTGTAACCATCATGGGGCACGTGGATCACGGGAAAACCTCGCTGTTGGACTATATCCGCCATACCAACGTGGTGGCCGGGGAGTTCGGCGGCATTACCCAGCACATCGGGGCGTACGAGGTGCAGGCGGATGAAAATCGCACCATTACCTTTTTGGATACCCCGGGCCACGAAGCGTTTACTGCCATGCGGGCGCGCGGGGCGCAAGTGACCGACATCGTGGTGCTGGTGATTGCCGCGGACGACCAGGTGATGCCCCAAACCGAGGAGGCGCTCGACCACGCCAAGGCCGCCGGGGTGCGCATCGTTATCGCGATCAACAAAATTGATAAAGCCGGCGCCAATCCGGATGGCATCCGCAAGCAGTTGGCGGAGCGGAATATCCTGGTGGAAGAGTGGGGCGGAGCCTATCAATGCGTGGAAGTTTCCGCCAAAACCGGCCACAACGTCCCGGTTCTGCTGGAAAAGATCCTCCTGGAAGCCGAAGTGTTAGAGCTAAAAGCCAATCCCAATCGCCCCGCCCGGGGAGTGGTATTGGAAGCGCAACTGGATAAAGGCAAAGGCCCGCTGGCAACGGTGCTGATCCAAACCGGCACCTTGAAGGTGGGAGATTGCTTTGTGATCGGCCAGCACTGGGGCCGGGTGCGCGCCATGTTGAACGAGCGCGGAAAACGCCAGAACAGCGCCGGTCCTTCCGCCCCGGTGCAGGTTTTGGGGATCGACGGGGTTCCCGAAGCGGGAGACCGCCTGATTGTGATGCACGATGAAAAATCCGCCCGGGAAATCGCCCAGCGCCGCCACCAGTTGAAGCGGGAACAGGATTTTCGCCAGGTGCGCCTGATGACCCTCGACGAACTCTCCCGCCAGATCAAAGCGGGGGACGTGAAAGAACTGAATATCCTGGTAAAAGCGGACGTGGACGGTTCCGCGCAGGCGCTGGCGGATTCTCTCTCCAAACTCTCTACCGAAGCGGTGGAGGTTCAGATCATTCGCCGGGCAGTGGGGCCGATTACCGAATCGGACGTGATCCTGGCCGCCGCTTCCCAGGCCATTATTATCGGCTTCAACGTGCGCCCCACCCTGAAAGCGAAAGAAATGGCGGAGCAGGAGCGGATCGATATCCGGCTCTATAAAGTCATCTACGACGCCATCGAAGACGTGGAAAAAGCCCTGGAAGGCATGTTGGAACCGGTGCAGAAAGAAGTGGTCACCGGGGCATTGGAAATCCGGGAAGTATTCAAAATTTCCCGGATCGGTTCGGTGGCGGGCTGCTACGTCATCAACGGCAAGATCAACCGCAATTCCAACGTGCGGCTCATCCGCAACGACGTGGAAATTTACGACGGCAAGCTTTCTTCCTTGAAGCGATTCAAAGAAGACGTGCGGGAAGTGCAGGCCGGCTACGAGTGTGGGTTGACGATCGAGAACTTCAACGACATCAAGCAGGGCGATATTGTGGAAGCCTACGAAATCGTTATGGAAGCGCAGACCCTGAGCCGCCCGGCTGTAAAATAGCGCAAGGCGGGATTTTAATTGCCAATTGCCAATTGGCAATTTTAAGAAGTTTGGTATTACCGGTTTGGA
>CAZFVV010000048.1:0-36382 GCA_964522165.1 uncultured Calditrichaceae bacterium | reverse complement strand
CTCCAATCCGCCTCCGGTTCTCTCACCCCCTCCCGACTTATGGGTAATGCATAGCCTCGCGAGGAGAGGGAAGGGGAGGGTGCCCCGACCAACTGGTCGGGGCGGGAGGGGTTGGATGAGGTTAAAGGGGCGCTGAAACCGCGCATTCCCCGAAAATTCTCATGGCGAAGCCATCCCTTCGGGAAAGGTCAGGTGATTGTACACCGGTTATACCGAGGATAATTCGTGAAAATTCGCGGTTAAAAGGCGAATCTGCAACAGCCTTGTTGCTGATGGCTGATAGCTGGGCGAATGCCTCCCTGTGGGAAAGGCTGAATAGCTTCAGCTCACTTCACCAGAACCAGCTTCTTCGTTTCGCTGAAAATACCGCCGGCCTGCGCCGCCGCCCACAAACGATAAAAATAGACCCCCCCGGGCAGGGCGCTGCCGTCCCACTGCACCCGGTAGGTTCCCGCCGGCAGTTCCCGGGAAACCGGCGCGCTGACCGTTTCCCCCGCCAGATTATAAATTGTCAAACGAACCTGGCTGCGGATGGGCAGGGAAAATTCGATGGTGGTAACGGGATTGAAGGGATTGGGGTAGTTCTGCTTCAGATCGAAACCGCTTATGGCCGCGCCCGGCCCCGGGGGCAGGGCTACCAGGATGGAGTCCATGGTAACGTCGATGGTAACGGTATCTTCCGGCCAGATTTGCACGTCGGCGTTGAGGGTTTGATAATTTGCTTTGGAAAATTCCAGGTGCTCTAAGCAGGCGTAATGGTTGAGCTGGTAATAGCCGCTGCTATTGCTAAAGACCGAGCCGGCGTGGTATTCCACCTTTACGCCTTCCACGGGAGCGCCAAACTGGTTGGTAACCTGCCCGTGAACGGTTCCCCAGGCGTTTGCGGCGTCATTAGGCTGTCCCAGGGTGGGGGTGTTATCAAGGTAATAAAAATCAATCCAGTGGTCGGGCGTTTCTTTTAAGCAGAGGGATTGGCCGGGCAGCGGCGCGGCAACCTGGCTTCCGGGGACATTCCCAAATCGAATCTGTTCAAAGGGGATATACAGGGCTTCGTAGTACAAAGTTAACACGTCCCCCTGGGGATTGATGTACAGCGGGCTTTGCAGATCATTCGCAGTAATGAGTTGGTATTCCGTGGTGGTAAGCCCGGGATTAAAATGAACGGTGTCGCTGAGAGAGGTGAGAACGTAATCGTCCAGCCACCAGGGATCGCGCACCTCGATTACCCAGCCGGCGGCGTCGATCTTTATTTCATTGAAAAAGATCGGTACGATGGGATTCGCCTGCCCGGTTTGCAGGGACAGGCAAACGAGCATCCCGGCAAGAAAAAGTTGCAAGGTTTTCATGGCGTTCTCCTTTCCCATTGAATGGTTAAATTGGATTGGGGCATAAAATTTTCCCGGTGGATGAAGTAGGTTTTCCACCGGGCGTTCTTCTCTCCGGTAGCGCCTGGAGCAAAACTGTCGAAAGAGGGGGAAAGGGAGGCCAGTTGATATTCCTGCGGGATTCGGATGATGAAATCTGCGGATTTTAGAGGGCGGTTCCATTTTTGAGTGGAGGTCAGGATATACTCCATTTTTGCGGAAGGAGTTTTCTGGCGGTAGCGCACCCGGTATATGGCGGTGTCCTGCGGGGGAACGGAAACCGGGAAATAGATGCCGCGGTCGGATTCGATAAATTGAACAACCTGGCCGCTGCGCAAATCCGTTACCTGAATGGAATCGGGAAAAGGCAGTTCCGGGGTAACCACAAAAGGATAATACAGGATAATGTTGAAGGGGGAATTTGCAGAATCCGGCTCCTTCGCGCTGAGCGGCTGTTTGGTGGTGGGGCCGCTTGTGCAAAAGTAATAGGTTCCGGTTAGAATGCACTCCTCGCCCAATACCTCTACCTCAATTCGCTCCCGGGCAAACTGAAGCGGCTGGGCGTGCAGGGAGAGAAAAAGGGGAAAAACCAGCGAGAAAATGAATCTCGACCGGAGAAATTTGAAAAATGATAGAGGCATCATGCGCCTCCTGAATTTATGTTACGGTGTTATGGTGTTTGGGTGTTATAGTTGCGGGTTTTGAGTTTTGAGTTTTGAGTTTCGAGTTTTTCCGAAGGAACGGCTTCGCCGCGAGTTTCGGGTTGCCGGTCTCTTGTCGCTGCAACATTAACACTGGAACACTATAACACCATAACACGATAACACCCAAATACTGATTTACCTTCCATTCATATCCGTTACCGCCTTCTGCCCCCACTTGAAGGCTTCTTCGTTGAGGGGAATGAGGGAGCATTTGTGCGCCAGGGCGCTGCGAACCGCGGTCAGGAAGGTCTCCGCCGGGAAGATGTTGGTCGCGGCCTGCAATGCGCCTAACGCGACGATGTTCTTCACCAACAGCTTGCCGAGGTCTAAGGCGATCTGGGTAAAGGGCACCCCGTACATTTTGACGCCGGCGTCCAACTTCGGCGGCTCGCTGATGACCGAGCTATCGTAAATCACCGCGCCGCCGCGCTGCACCGTGGGGCCGAATTTGGCTAAGCTGGGGGCATTGAATGCGATCAACACGTGGGGATTGGGCGAGGCCGGGGAGAGCACCTCGGTTTTGGCCACGTGCACGTCCGCGTAAGAGGTGCCCCCGCGCGATTCCGGTCCGTAACTGGGAATGTGGGTGGAATCGAACCCCTCGTTGATGGCCGCGCGGGTGATGAGCATGGCCGCGGTCTGCGCCCCGTCGCCGCCGGAGCCGGCTAACTTCAGGGAGATGTCTTCCGGGTGCAGGTGCGCCGGGAAGCCGGGGGAAAAGCGCTCGCTGGCTTCCGAAGCGGCTTCGATCTGCTGCAAGAGCGTTTGGGGATCGAAATTGGGCTTGTTCATGTGGAACCAGGGCTCCGCTTCTAACTCTTTCTTCACTCCCAACGGGAAGATGGGAACCATCTGCTCGCGCACCCAGTTTTCCGATTCCTGGGGAGTCAACTTGAGGTGGGTGGGGCACTCGGAGAGCACTTCTACGAAGGCAAAGCCGCGATTTTCCACCTGCATTTGCAGCGCCTTGCGGATGGCTTTTTTGGCGCGGGTGCGCTGCTTGGCGTCGTACAGGGCCACGCGCTCCACGTACACCGAGCCGTCCAACTGGGCGATCAATTCCGCCATCTTCATGGGCTGGCCGGTCAAACGGTCGCGGCCCCACGGGGAGGTGCTGGTTTTCATCTCCATCAAAGTGGTGGGGGCCATTTGCCCCCCGGTCATCCCGTAAATGGCGTTGTTGACGAACACCACGGAAAGGGGGATGCCCAACTGCGCCGCGCTGACGATCTCCGCCAGCCCGATGGAGGCGAGGTCGCCGTCGCCCTGGTAGCTGATTACGATGGATTCCGGGTTGGCCACTTTGTGCCCGATGGCCACCGCAGGGGCGCGCCCGTGCGCCGCCTGGGTGTTGCCCACGTCGAGGTAATAGTACATGAACACGCTGCACCCCACCGGGGAAATGGCCACGGTGCGGTTCTGGATGCCCAATTCATCGATCGCCTCGGCCAGGAATTTATGCACCAGCCCGTGCCCGCACCCCGGGCAATAGTGGGTGGCATGCCCCTTCAGCCCCTGCCCGTGGGCGTGGCGGTCAAAAGTTTTATAAAATACGCTGTCGCTCATTTTCGTTTCTCCTCAGGAAGAATGATTTTAAATTGGCAATTAAAATTCACGCTATCATCATCTCGTTAGAAGCCACTTTATCAATGATCTCCTGCTGCTGCGGCAGCACCCCGCCGAAATGGCGCACGTGCTCGATGCGGGGAAGGTTGGGCGCCTCGGCGTGGCTGAGGGCCAGGCGCAGCTCGTCTTCCAACTGCCCGTTGCTGGCTTCCACCACGATGATGCGCTCTACCTGGTTCAGCAGCGGGCGCAGGTAATCAATCGGGAAAGGCCACAGGGTGACGGGGCGGAACAGCCCGGCGCGCACGCCCTGTTCCCGCAGCTGCTGCACCGCGCCCTTGGCCATACGCGAGGGAGTGTTGGCGGCGACGATGAGGATTTCCGCGTCCTCGCAGTGGTAAAGATCGGCGCGCTGCTCGTTGGCGATCATCTGCTGGTATTTCTTGTTCAGGTGGAGATTGTGCAGCTCTAAATCCGGCTCGGAAAGCTGGATGGAGCAGATCAGGTTGCCGCGGTGCATTTCGTCGCCGTAAACCGCCCACTCGGGAATGCCGGGTTTGATCATGTGATCCGGAAGGGTCACCCGCCCGGTCATCTGGCCTAAATAACCGTCGGCTAAGATTACCACCGGGTTGCGGTATTTGAAGGCCAGCTCGAAGGAGAGCATGGTCAAATCCAGCATCTCCTGGGGAGAGGAGGGCGCCAGGGTGAGGGCGTGGGTGTTGCCGTGCCCCAGCCCGCGGCAGGCTAACTTGATATCCGCCTGCTCCGGCCCGATGTTGCCCAACCCCGGCCCCCCGCGCATCACGTTCACGAATACGCCCGGCAGCTCCGCGCCGATCATGTAAGAGACGCCCTCTAACATCAGGCTGAAGCCGGGGGAGGAGGTGAAGGTCATGCAGGGCAGCCCCGCCCCGCCGCAGCCGTACATCAGGTTCACGGTAGCCACTTCGCTGACCGCCTGGAGGAAAACGCCGTCTAATTTGGGCAGCAGCTTCGCCATCAGTTCCGCGCCCTCGGTGGAGGGGGTAATGGGGTAGCCGAAGAAATGCCGGCAGCCGGCTAACAGCGCCCCGATGGCCGAGGCGTAGGTGCCCTTGGTGACCAGCGGCTCCATTTTCGGCAGGGGAACCACGGTATCGGGAATGGGCTGCGGCTGCGGGCGCTCCGGTTTGGCGTCGCCGAAGTAGGCGTGGCGGTCCAGCTCTTCCACGTCGGGCATCAGCTCCACCAGGGCTTTTTCCAGCCCGTAGGGTTCCGGGCAGGCCATGTAGCACAGCCCGCAGCCGTTGCAGATGGCCAGGTCGATGATTACCGGAACCAGCCCCGATTCGGGATTGATATCCGTTCCCAATTGAATGCAGTGCTTGGGGCAGGCCTCGATGCAGCGCCCGCAGCCCTTGCAATATTCCGGCAATACAAAAGGTTTTGGTCTTTCCCGGGTTTTAGCCTGGGTTTGCTCCATATCGGTCTCCTTTTTTGAGTGCGTAAATGTTCAAGTGTTCAGGTGTTTTAGTGTTTTAGTGTTTTAGTGTTATGGATTCGAGCCTGGAATTTATGAGATGCCGCAATTTTCCTCATACCATAACACTTGAACACTATAACACCGAAACACTCAAACACTCTTTATCTCCAAAATTATATTATTGACCACTTCTTGAATTGTCTTTTCCACCGCCGGGCTAAGTTTTGCTCCATAATCAAAATTTTCTCCCTCGATTCCGAAGATGACCAGGCGCGGGGGCAATTGCCCCAACTCCCGGGCCAACTCCACCGCCTCCGCCAACCCGAAGCGGTGGGTGGAGTAGTGGAAAAAATCTGCCGGAATGGTTTCCGCGCCGGCGTCCAGCCGGTAAAGGGTTCCGGCAGATTTTTTTCCGGTGAATACTGCGTCGAAAAGAAACACCGTATCCGCTCCCTGCCAGGCTTCTATCAGCGCCGCGCCTTCGCCGCTCAACTCCCGCACGGTTACGCCGGGAAGATTCATCTCCGCCAGGCGGCGCGCGATGAGCAGACCCACCGCGTCGTCGCCGCGGAATTCATTTCCCACGCCGATCAGAACGATTGCGGATGCATTCATTTCTCGCCTGCCGCGTGTACGGGCGAAGCATTCGGGGGTAGAAATTTGCCAAAATTTCGGGTGGTCTTGCGAATGCTTCGCCCCTACGGTTACGGTTCATAAATAATGCATTTCTTTGGCCTTTTGGGTCAATTCTTCCCGGAACTGCGGCGCGGCGATGTTGATCAGCATCTGCGCCCGCTGCCTGACGGTCTTGCCGAACAAATCCGCAGCGCCGAACTCGGTGGCGATGGTGGCGCCGTCGCTGCGGGTGGTGGTGATGCCGGTGCCGGTCTTCAGGGTGGCCACGATGCGGGAAATTTCCCCGCCCTTGGCTGTGGCCGGCAGGGCGATGATCGGCTTGCCGCCTTTAGACCGCGACGCGCCGCGCACGAAATCCATCTGCCCGCCTACCCCGCTGTAGAAGGAGGTTCCCACGGAATCCGCCGCCACCTGGCCGGTCAAATCCACTTCCAGGGCGCTGTTGATGCTGTACATGTAATCATTCTGGGAAATGATAAACGGATCGTTCACGTACTCGGTGGGGTGCATTTCGATGATCGGGTTATCGGACACGAAGGTGTAAAGCCGCTGGGTGCCGAACAGAAATCCTACCACCACTTTGCCGGGGTGCAGGGTTTTCTTCGCCCCGTTGACAATACCGGCTTCGATCAGGTCCACCACCCCGTCGGAGAACATTTCGGTATGGATGCCTAAGTCGCGGTGGTTGCCTAAGTTGTTCAACACCGCATCGGGAATGCTGCCGATGCCCATCTGCAGGGTGGCCCCGTTGGGAATCCGTTCCGCGATGATCTGGCCGATTTTGGCATGAGCAGGAGTGCCGCCGCCCTGGGGCGCTTCCGGCAGGAGGTAGTTGGTTTCTACGAGAACGTCGATGTCGCGCACATGGATGAAACTGTCGCCCAGGGTGCGGGGGGTGCGCTGGTTGATTTCCGCAATCACGTATTTGGCGGATTCCGCGGCCGGTTTGGTGCAGCCCACTTCCGCGCCGAAGGAGCAGAATCCGTGCTCGTCCGGGGGAGAAAGCTGCACGAAGGCATAGTCCAGGGGCAGAACCTTATGCTTGAAAAGATAGGGAATCTCCCCTAAGAATACCGGGGTGAAGTCCGAACGCCCATCCTGTACGGATTTGCGCACGTTCGCGCCAATGAACACAGCGTTGTGCCGGAAGCTCTTGGCGTACTTCGCTTCAACATAGGGAGCGTCGCCGAAGTGCAGCATGTGGGTAATTTCCACGTCTTTCAGGGAATCGGCGCGTTCTACCAGCGCTTTGACCAGCACCTGGGGAACCCCGGCCCCGCCGCCTAAATAGATCCGTTCCCCGGATTTGACCCGCGAGACTGCTGTAGCCGGGTCGGTTACTTTTTGGCGATATATGTCCATCCAGCTCATATTTTGGCCTCCACTTTTTTGCCCAGCGCCGCTGCAATGAGGGGATGGGCTAATTTACCTTCGAATGTGTTTACACCCCGTTTCAAGTCCGGCAGGGCCTGCAATGCCTCGCCAATACCTAACCGTCCCATTTCCAACAGGTAGGGCAGAATCGCGTTGGACAGGCTGTGGCTGCCGGTGCGCGCCACCCGGGAAGGAACGTTGGGCACGCAGTAATGGATCACTTCTTCTTCGATATATGAGGGGTCGCCTAATTCCGTGGGCCGGCTGGTTTCCACGTTGCCGCCGCTGTTGATGGCCAGGTCTAAGATCACCGCCCGGCGCTGCATTTTTTTCACCATTTCCCGGGTGACCAGGATGGGCGCTTTACCTCCGGGAGTGGCCGCGGTGCACACTAACACGTCCGCAAAGGCCACGGTTTTGGCGATGTTGTGGGGATTGGCGAACATGGTGGTCACTTTGCCGCCCAACATGGAATCGATGCGCTGCAGGGCGCGGAAATCCACGTCTAACATGATTACCTGCGCGCCCAAGTTGTGAAACGCTCGCGCGGCGTGGAATCCTAACACTCCCGCGCCGAGAATCACCACCGCCGCGGGGGGAGTCCCGGGAACCCCGGCGACCAGAATTCCCCGTCCCCCGTGCACGCTGCTGAGCAGGCCGCCGGCAATGGCCGGCGCCAGCCGCCCGGCGATTTCGCTGGTGGTAATCATCACCGGCAGGGTTCCGTCTTCGGTTTCGATGGTTTCATATCCCACCGCGGTAATTTTCTGGTTTTGCAGGGCGTTCAGCAAATCCGGGGAAGCCACCGCCAGGTGCAGGAAGCTGAAAATCACCTGCTGGGGGTTGAAATATTGGTACTCCGCTTCCGCAGGTCGCCCGACTTTTACCACCACGTCGGCGCGGCCGTAGGCTTCCTGGGGGGTGTACACTACCTGCGCGCCCATGGCCTGGTAATCTTCATTCTTGAAGCCGGCGTGCTTTCCTGCATGGGTCTCGACAAACACTTTGTGCCCGGCCCGCACTAAGGAATCCACCGTTGCGGGAGTCAATCCCACCCGGTACTCGTGCGCCC
Organism: uncultured Calditrichaceae bacterium; assembly: GCA_964522165.1. GTDB lineage: Bacteria > Calditrichota > Calditrichia > RBG-13-44-9 > J075 > JABWBP01. Next base: position 28,201 of record CAZFVV010000048.1, on the reverse strand, counting down.
GAACTTCTTTGGGAATTCCGAAATTCATAGGTTTCTCCTTCATTTAAACAGAGTTTAAAAAAAGCAATGCTAAAGCGAAACAGCTTTTTAGTGAATCAATAGCATTTTATGGCTTTCGACAAAATTGCCTGCTTCCATGCGATATATATAAACGCCCGAGCTTACCAGTGCACCGCCATTGTCGCGGCCGTCCCAAACGATTTTGTGTGCGCCAGCGGGCATCTCCCGGTTGGCCAGCGTTTTTACCAGCCGCCCCTGGAGGTCGTAAATCTTCAGGCTGACGGCGCTGTTCATTGGCAACTCGAATTGGATGGTGGTTTCCGGGTTGAAGGGGTTGGGGAAATTCTGGTGCAAAGCAAACGTCTGCGGCATGCTGCTCACCTGAAGCTGTTCAAGATTGTTCTTAGTAAAGAGAATTCCCTCTCTTTCTTTCGGGTAAAATTCCTGGATGTGAATCCGTTGAGCCTTCCAACTGCCCAGGAGATGCTCAATGGTCTGCAATTGCAGAACCACTTCCCTGCCGCTAAAGGGCTGCAAATCAATTTCCAGCGAATCCTGCCAGCTAAACTGGGAACCGTTCAATGAATCCAGGGCAATTTCTCGCGCGCTCAGCAAAGGCTCGCCGTTGCGATGGTCTATCAAACGCAGTCGCAGCAGCGGCAGGTGGGGAACCGTTCCGGTCTTTCTCATATCCCGCACCCGGGCGCGCGCTTTCAGGAATGCTGATTGCACCTCACTGCCCACAGTTAGCGGAAGGGTTTGCAGGAAGCGGGAGGCGGAACCGCCTTGCGCCAAAGGGTCAAATCGCCAGACCCGGAGGCTGTCCGGAGTGCGAATCTGAATATCCCCAAACCATAGCGCCGCCCGGCCTTCCAGGTTCAGGCCCGGCAACTCCTGCAAGCGGAAGAGCTCTTTGCGGTATTGTTTCTCCGCCAGGGTGCTGTCTTCCCCGGGAAACAAGCCGGGGTGAGCCGCCGGCGAAGGGTTGGCAAGCGCCGGGAGGATTTCCCCGCCATTTTGCTCCGTGGGGATATACTCGAAAAATTGATTTTCGATCCGAAACGGCAATCCCTCGCTGGCGTCGTTCCAAACCCCCATCAGATCGATGCCTTTATCATTCATGGCGGGATTGTTGCCGGGATACTGCCCGTCGAAGAAAGCCCAGCCGCTGCCATAAAAGTATAAAAAACGAGTTTGGGCGTCGGCCTGCAAAGCCGTAATCAGGTTTTCATCTTCCCGGTAAGCCCCCGCGGAGGGAAGGGTTAACCCCGCCCCGTCTAACGCTACCTGGAAGATCGTTCCCCAAACTCCGTTGGCATTGCGCCGGCGGTGCTGGAAGAGCAGTTGCTGGGTCTCGGTGTACACCTGCCAGACCACGTCGATCTGCCCCTCTTCGATAGAGCAGATGGCAGGATGGGATTTGGTATCTTCCGGTGATGAAGCAGAAACTTCAAAAATCGTGTCAAAGGCCGAGCCGTCGTAATTGGAATAAAAAATCCGGTAGTTTTCCTCCCAGGCAACGTGAATGGTGGGAGCGAGGGGATGGGGAGCGGTAACGGTGGGATTATCGCTGTATTGGGTGGTTTGATCCACCAGATCCATCCAGACCAGGGACTCATTTTCCTCTTCTTCCATCAGGTTTCCGCCCAATAGAACTCCAATCCCTCTTTTGCTGGCGCTGTTTACCCGGCAAAGGATAACATAGCCCAGGTTATAAGGGCGGCCTCCCAATTTGGCATGAATTAATACCGGTTTACAATTCTCCGGGGAAGTAACGTTATCGCTGCTTTGGGCAAAAATTTCCCCTGACCAGGGGTAATCGGTTCTCTTATAGCGATAGACCGGGAAATGAACCCCGCCCTGCTCCCGGTCCCACACCACGCCTAACCGGAGCAAGCCGGTGTGATAAGCAATGCTGGGAGAGCGGTTCTTTCCCCAGGAGGCGGTAGAGCTTAAACGGGTTTCCGCGCTCCAGCTCTGGCCGTTGTCAGTAGAAGCGGTGTAGTAGATGTTCCCGCCGTCTTCATATACCAAATGCCAGGTTCTATCTTCATCCACTACCACCCGGCGGCCGTTGTTGGAGGCGGTGGCCGTGGCAGAGTTGCTGGCCAGGTGGCCTTTCAGGTTAGCGGTGACGGTGGCATTATTATTGGTAAAGACTACCGGAGTTTCATTGCTCTCGGATAAGACAATATTTGCATTGCTGCCCGACCATCTTTCAAAATACCATAATAGTTCTTTCCCATTCACAGTGAGGGTGGTTTCTGCAGCAACACCGATAGAATAATAAGGTATATTTTGGGCCGGATCTTGATCTAAAAATACGCCTTTATACTGGTTTTGTTCGACAGGGTAAATTACTAAAGGGGATTGATGTGTATACCAGATTGGACCAGTTCCCCGGTTCCTGGGAATCCCGCCCAATTCCGTATCATCCGGAAACCAGGGATCTTTAAACCTCACGTCACCGCCTGATGACCCATAGAAGTCTGTTTGAATGGTTGCGGTATAGATTGTTTTAAAATTACCGGTTATGCTATCCAGGTTCTGAAAAATGAAGAAAGATCCATAATTGAGAAGATTTTCTTCCTCGAAATTCCAATGATTATATTTTTCCGCCGGGTTTAATACCAGGTCTGTGGTTGTCCACAAAGTTTCAAATTCATCAAGAGTTAAATAAACATAAGAACTTAGTGAAGTGCCCAACTGCCGCCAGTTGTGTCCCATCCAATGCTGCAAGTAGATATTTCCTAAAAGGTTGCTGCCATCTTCTCTTTTAACTCGAGTATCTACCTTATGAGGTGTGCCTTCCTTAGTAACATCTACTGGCGGAGAGGTTACCTGGAAAGGGCCGCCGCCTGGCCCGACCCCGCTTACCGTCACCCGCCAGCGGTGGCATTCTCCCACCTGATCATCCGGTGCTATATGGAATATGCCATATCCGTTGCCGTTGCCCGGCTGCCAGGTCGTACTTAGACATCCAAGGGGATCGCCGACGTCGGTATGTTCCCAAAAATAATAATAATCGTTTGAAGGCGGAACAAATTGCCCGTTCAGTTCCAAATCCGCATAGAGTTGGCAGACCCATTCCTGCCCTCCGTCGCGCCAGACACAATCTTCGATACGGATTTCTACACTCCATCCTTGCTGGGCCTGCAGCACAAACGTAGGTATTCCTAAAAACAAGGCGATAAACATGAAAAACTTTTTCATAATTTCCTCCTGTAACTTTTAATCAGCTTTTTAAAATCTCCTTCCTATAATAACCAATCCCCGGCTATTTACTGTCCCAACCGCCACTACAACATCATCTTTCACTGCCAATCCTTCTAAGGATCCGCTGAACCCCTGGTACACCCGCCAGGAAGAACCGTTGTAATGGGCAAACAGCCCGAAGGCGCCGCAAACAAACACATCATTTGCCGCATTTCCGCGAATACGGGTGGGGAAATACTGAGGTAGATCGACCTCTACCCACTGGCTGCCACTATGGTAAAATACCCCATGACCGCCGCCAATATAAATGGGAGAATCCCGGGAAAACCAGACCGTATGGAGAGTAGTGTTTACCGGCAAGCCCTCAGCCAAAGTGTCTTTTGCGCTTAATCCCTCAAACTTCAGAATTCCATAATCGCCTAATGAGTATCGGTCTCCCACAGCAGCCAAAATATGAGACTTTCCGGTAAGAGAATCGGTAATTCCCCAGATGTCGTTGATATCGGTTGAAGTGCCGCTCTCTATCTTTTGCCAGTTTGTGCCGTTGAAGTGAGCCACGGTACCCTGTTTTCCTACAACATACATATCGGTATTTGAAATACCCCAAAGTTTCTCGGGTGACTGTCCTGGGTCAAGAATTGGGTTGGGATTTCCGGGAAAATCATTAATCCAATAAGATTGTATGATGGAACCGTTAAATCGATGCACTCCGCCACTTGCAAGCCATAAATCATTTGATGCAAGAGCAAAAATACCCTTCGGTCTTAAATAGCTTGTATATCCAGGTGGGGTTTGAGCAGGCAATTGAAAGAGTTGCCATTGATATCCATTCCAATGAGCAGCGCCGAAGGGAGTAGTGATAAAATTTCCACTCGAATCTTTAATGGAAATATCTCCCACTACCCATATATTATTTTCGTCAACAATAAATACATCTCTTATTATGCTTGAATTACCATCTCCCAATGTATCAATGCGCCAGACAAAGTTGTGGTTGGTGGTATCTGGACCTGCCGGCGGCGGTGGGGGTGGTTCGGTAGCGGATTTATCGCAACTACAGGCAAACAGGAGTAATTGCAAAATGAAAATTTCAAATTGCAAAATGGATAAGCGGCGGATTTTTTGAATTATTTTAAACATGGCGTACATCATTGGTTGAGTTCTAATTGTTTTCCATGACCGCGCATGTCTTGCTCCTCTATCAAACAATGAAGGAATGGCCGGTAAAATCTTCCCGCTCATTCCCGCTCAATTTCCAGCCTCAAAAAATGGGTGGCGCAGGAGATGCAGGGGTCGTAATTGCGCAGCGCCTGCTCGCACTCCCAGGTGAGGCGCTCTTTGGGCAGGTCGAGGTGTTTCTGCACGTATTCCCGCAAATCTTCCTCCATGGTCTTCTGGTTCTGCGAGGTGGGGGGAACGATTTTGGCGAAGCGGATGATCCCTTTCTCATCCACGGTGTATTTGTGCCAGCAGATTCCCCGGGGCGCTTCGGTGCAGCCGTAGCCGCTGCCGGCGCGCACCCGCAACTCCACCCGCGGCGCTTCGGGAAATTCCAGGTTTTCGATGATCCGCAGGGCTTCCTCGCAGGCGAACAGGGTCTCCAGGCTGCGCACCACGATGCTCTTGAAAGGATTTTTCAGGGGCGGCAGAAAGCCTAACTCCTTCGCCAGCTTCCTGCAGCTTGCGGGCAGTTGTTTGAAATTCAGGTTGTAGCGCGCCAGCGGGCCGACTTTGTAAGCCCCCCGCCCCTTCATTACCGATTGCAGGGCGTTGGAATGCTCCGCGTGGATTTCCTCGAAGTAATTTTCATACTCATTGATGTCGATATCCAGCCCGCTCGTGGAAATCAGCCGCCCCTCGGCAATGGCGTATTCTTTGGGATGGTGCAGGGCCACGAAGTCGTACTCCCGCTCCAGATCCGGGAATTTGAACCCGGCGGTCAGCTTCACCATCTCCACCGCGGCGTCGCGCGCCCATTTCAGTTTATCCGCCATCGCCAAAAAGCGCTCCCGCGGGGGGATGTAATAGAACCCGCCCACGGCCACGTTGATGGGGTGAATATCCCGCCCGCCCACCAACTGCATCAGCTCGTTGCCGATTTTTTTCAACTGCAGAGCCTGTTTTACCACCTCGCCGTAGTCTTTGGCCATGTGGATCACGCTCTCGTAGCCCAAAAAATCCGGGGCGTGGAGCATGTACACGTGCAGGGCATGGCTTTGAATCCACTCCCCGCAGTAGATCAGGCGGCGCAGCTCCCGCAGCGGCCCTTCTACTTTGATACCGAAGGCGTTTTCCATGGCCTGGGCGGAGCTCATCTGGTAAGCGATCGGGCAGATGCCGCAGATGCGCGCGGTAATATCCGGCGCTTCGTAATAGTTGCGCCCGCGCAGAAACGCCTCGAAAAAGCGCGGGGGCTCGAAAATCTTGAACTTCGCGTCCACCACCCGGTTGTCTTTGATTTTGACGAAGAGGGATCCTTCCCCCTCCACCCGGGCGAGGTAATCCACTTTGAGGGTATCCGAACGGCCTTTAGTTTTGACAGTTCTTTCAGCGCTCATCATTGAACCTTTATCTTTGAATGTGTTCGGGTGTTCTGGTCTTATAGTGTTTTGGTGGTTTAGTGTTTTAGTGATTGGTGGTATGAGGCGCACCTGATCTCCCGCTAAAACACCATAACACCAGAACACTCCTTATTTACCGATATTCTAGCGTCTCGCTCTCGCGGCGGAACGCCTCCGCGTAGGCGTTAAAGCTGCGGAAGCGGCGCACGATGTCTTCTTCGGACATGCCCATCTGGCTCAACCATTCCCCCATTGCGGTGGGATTGGGCGTTTCCTTCGGCCCAAAGCAGCCGTAGCAGCCGCGATTGTAGGCCGGGCAGAGCGCCCCGCAGCCGGCCTGGGTTACCGGCCCCAGGCAAGGCGTGCCGTGCGCCACCATCACGCAGGCGTTGCCGTTCAGCTTGCACTCCAGGCACACGCTGTGGGGCGGGACGTTGGGTTTGCGCCCATTCAGGTAGGCGTTGAATACTTCTAACAGTTGGTATTTGTTGATCGGGCAGCCGCGCAGCTCGAAATCCACGAACACGTGCTCGTTGATGGGGGTGGATTTCTTCAGGGTTTCGATGTACTGCGGGGAGGCGTACACCATGGGGATGTATTTCTCCACCTCCGCAAAGTTGCGCAGCGCCTGGATGCCCCCGGCGGTGGCGCAGGCCCCGATGGTGATCAGCACTCTGGAGAGCCGCCGCACCTGGTGGATGCGCTCGGCGTCGTGCGGGGTGGTGATGGAACCTTCCACGAGGGAAATATCATACGGCCCCTTGCCGAAGGCGCGCGAGGCCTCCGGGAAATAGGCGATCTCCACCGCGCCCACAATATCCAACAATTCATCTTCGCAATCCAGCAGGGAAAGCTGGCAGCCGTCGCAGGAGGCGAACTTCCACACCGCGATTCTGGGTTTCCTGGTTTGTTTCATGTTCTTTAATGCTCTCATTAATTTAGCGATTTGGCGATTTAGTGATTTGGTGATCTGGTGATTGGTTGATTTTCAATCCCTCAATCGCCCAATCACAAAATATTAATTACCGTTCTTCCAAAATATGGCGAACGCGCGGCAGGCGGAATACCGGGCCGTCTTTGCAGATGAAGGGCACGCCCATCTGGCAGTGGCCGCACAAACCGATGCCGCATTTCATGTTGCGCTCCATGGAGAGGCAGATATTTTCCATGGGCATCCCCCGGTCCATCAGCGCCAGGGCGGTGAAGCGCATCATCGCTTCCGGGCCGCACACGAAGGCGGTGGCGTTGTGGGGATCGAAAGGGGAGCGGGGAATCATGCGCGTAACCACCCCCACGTTGCCGCGCCAGTCGCCGGTGGCGCGGTCCACGGTCACGAACACCTCCAGGTCGAAGCGCTTGCGCCAGTTTTCCAGCTCTTTTTTGTAGAGAATATCCTCCGGGGTGCGGGTTCCGTAGAGCAGAATCACCTTGCCGAACTTCTCCCGCTGGCTGAGCACCTGGTAGAGCGCCGGGCGCAGGGGGGCCAGGCCGATCCCCCCGGCCACGAAGATCACGTCGTCGCCGTAGGCTTCTTCCACCGGCCAGGGAACGCCGAAAGGCCCGCGCACCCCGATGGTCATGCCCGGTTTCAGTTTGTTCATCGCGTCAGTAACGCTGCCCACCGCCCGGGTGGTGTGGGTTATCCCGTTGGGATGGGTGGGGTCGCCGCTGATGGAGATGGGCACTTCACCCACCCCGTACACGTAGAGCATGTTGAATTGCCCGGGTTTGAAGCGGAAAATGGATTTTTTTTCCGCCTCCGCTAATTCCATGGTAAAGGTATCGCCGGTCTCTTTCTGAAATTTTTCCACCCGGTAGATTGCCGGGACCATCGGATCGCTCATTGCAGCCATTTCTGAATTCTCATTTTTAAAGTTTTTCGAGTGTTCAGGTGTTCATGTGTTTGAGTGTTATGGTGTTTTAGTAATCCGCCGCTCTCGCACCAAAACACTATAACACTTGAACACCATAACACCCAAACACGCTGTCACCGATTAAAAATCGTGGCATACTTGGGGCTTTTGTACACGTCCACCAATTGCAGCCGGGTGGACTCCAGGCGCTCTTGCAGCACCCGGGCGAAGCGCACCATCAGCTCGTACCCTAATACCTTATCCTTTTCGGATTTATCGCGAATGCACTTACCATCCATGACGATGGCGCGGGTCAATTCCAGCGCCCGGGCGTCGAAGTGCCAGCGATGGGGCGGAAACAGCCAGGACCAGCCCATCACGTTCCCTTCTTCAACGGTCTGGATGGTGAGGGGGGCCTGCCCGGGGATATAGGTTTCGATGGCCACCAGCCCGTGCCGGATCAGAAAAAATTTTTCCGCCGGCTGCCCCTCCTTGAACAAATATTCGTTGGTGTTAAAGCGCGCATTCGAGGCGCAGCCCACGATGGCTTCCAAATACTCCGGCGCCAGGTCTTTGAAAAAGGGGTGTTCGGATAAAATCTTTTTGAGGTCTTCCATTTCTGTTCTCCTGATTTTATGGAGTTTCCTTTTTAAAGTGCCTGAAGTGAGCTAAAGTTAATTCCGGGCTTTCATGTGTATCAGGCATTTTAGGCACTTTAGTCACTTTAGCTCACTTCTCCTCTTACTCTCCCGCAGCATCCGCGCTTCTTCGGTAATATCGATCCCCACCGGGCACCAGGTGATGCAGCGCCCGCAGCCCACGCAGCCGGAAATGCCGAACTGGTCGTACCAGCGCCCCAATTTGTGGCTCATCCACTGCCGGTAGCGCGACATTACGGTCTGGCGCACGCTGCCCCCGTGAATGTAGGTGAACTCCAGGGTGAAACAGGAGTCCCAGCGGCGCACCCGCGCGGCCTTGTTCCCGGCCAGCTCCGTGGTATCCTCCACGGTGGTGCAGAAGCAGGTAGGGCAGACCATGGTGCAATTGGCGCAGCTCAAACAGCGTTTGGCGATCCGGTCCCAAAGGGGATGGTCGAAATTATCGGCGATCAATTCTTTGATCCCCGCGGTATCCAGGGTGCGCCCCATGCTGCGGGCGGCTTTTTCCAGTGCTTTCGCGGCGGAATCGATTTCCGCTTCCGCGGCGGGCTGGCAGGGAATTTCTCGCAGGATTTCTTCTCCTGACTTGCTGCCGCTTTCCGCCAGGAAGTAGTGGCGCTTTTTCTCCAGCACTTCCGTCAGGGCGAGGTCGAAACCCTTGCTCGCCTGCGGGCCGGTATCCATGGAGGCGCAGAAGCAGGTGCTGCCCGGCTCGGTGCAGTTCACCGCCAGGATAAAAATGCCCTTGCGCCGCGCCTGGTAGTGCGGATCCACGTAGCTGCCCTTGAGAAGCACCCGGTCGAGGATATCGATGGCGGTCAGCTCGCAAGGGCGCACCCCGATAAAAGCGTAGCGGGGCGTTTCCGGCGCCGTGGGGGTAACGCTGAAGGAGCCGTTGTTGCGCTGCGCTTCCCAGAGCTTCAGGCGGTTGGGAAAGAGATATTTTTTCCAGGACTGCGGGCCCATAACGTACCCGAAACAGGCTTTATCGCCCCGTTTTTCCAGCCGATAAGTGCCCTTTTCCTGGCGGTCGGTGTACCCGACGGGCAGGTCTGCGGCGCCCTCTAAGGTATCGTACACGATGGCGTTGTTGCGAATGGTTGGGCCGACCAACTGGTAGCCGCGCTTTTTAAGGGCCTGCAACAGTGCGTCGAAGTTTGCCCGGTCGATGATCACCGGCGCTTTTTCTTTGCTAACGGATTTCAAGGAAACATTCGGTTGTGATGCCATAGATTTTTAACCACCTCATCATTTTCTTCTATGGAGAATCTAAGCAGACGTGCCCTCGAAAAGACATGAGAAACGTCAGGTTAAAACATGATTTTCGTCATGTTTGGATCGGGCGCATCTCAAAAAGCACACTGAAGCGTGGCAATCTTAGATTGCCACGCTTCAGTGTGCTTTTCAACAGTCCGGTTTCAGCGCAATTTGACCTGCGCCGGGGGGAAGGCTGAACAGGGCGGGTTAGAATTCACAGCAATTCCCAAAGCAAATTTTCCAGGTTTTCAAGGATGCCGGGGAGTTTTGCTTGCAGTTCGGGAGAGAGGGAAGGAGAAATATCGAAGGGTTGGGAAATTTCAACGCCGAGAATCTGCACTTTTGCCGGGAAGGGAATGCGCATCTCCCTGGCCAGTTGCGCGGCCTCCGGCAGCCCTAAATAGTGGGCGCTGCCGTTGGCCTGGGGGGGAAAATCTTCCAGGGAAAAGCGATGGATTTCTCCCGCCTCGCCCCCCATGGTGCAGATACTGTCAATAATCAGGGCTTCTTCATACCCGGAGAGGTAGTCCAGCAGGGCAAACCCCATCTCTTCGGTGCAGACGAATTCCGCGCGGCCGGCGAATTTCTTCGCCAACTCCATGGTAGCCACAATCCCGATCCCGTCGTCGCCGCGCAGGGTATTGCCGAGGCCCAGCACGATTTTACCCTGCTGGGTTCCGTTTCTTTCCATGTAATACCCGCACCAATCTTTTTTTAATTGCCAATTGGCAATTTCAAAAGGATGGCAATTTCAGCTTGTCGTAATCTTCCGGATAATATTCCCTGCTTTATCCCGAATATTGATCGCCGGAAAAAACTGCCCCGGCAGGGTATGGGTTCCGCAGGCGTTGCAGGGATCGTAGGCGCGGAAGGCCATTTCCACCATGTTCAGAATGCCGTCATCCGCTTTGCCGTTTTTGATCAGCCCTTTCGCCGCTTTGTCCACGGACATGGCGATGCGGGCGGCGTTGTTCTGCGTCGCCACTAACAGGTTGGATTCCGTAACCAGCCCTCGCTCATCGCTTTTGTAGTGATGGAACAGGGTTCCCCGGGGCGCTTCCACCACCCCCACCCCTTCCGAGGGGGTTTCCGTAGGCACGATATGGATTTTTTCGGAGGTGATCTCCTCATCCCGCGCCAGCTCTAAGAAGCGCTCCGCGGCGTTGATGATCTCCACCACCCGCGCCCAGTGGGTCGCCAGGGTGTGGTGAACCGGCTTGCCGCCCAGTCCGGCGAAATATTCCTCGCAGGCCGCCTGGGATTTGGGAGTATTCATCCCCGCGGAAGCGTTCAGCCGCGCCAGGGGGGCCACCGCGTAAACGCCGGAATCCGCGCCATCCACAAATCCCTTCCAGCCGACGTCTTTCAGGTAGAGGAATTTGATATAGGTCCACGGTTCCACGTGCTCGGCCAGGAATTTCGGGTATTCCTGCGCTTTGAAGCGGGCGTATTCGTTTCCGTCAGGATCAACGACGCGGATCCAGCCATCATAAAAATTCACCCGGTTCTGCTCGTCCACCAAACCCATGTAGTAGGTTTTGTGGGTGTAGGTGTCCGAGGTGATCAATTCCACGTATTGGGGGTTCGCCAGCACCAGGTCTTTGAAGGCCTTCAGGGTAAATTCCGCGAAGGCCACGCAGCGTTCTCCCGCGGCGATGAATTTCTGCTGATCTTCTTTCGTCAGCCCTTTGGCGACCCCGCCGGGCAGACCCCAGACCGGGTGAATCACCTTGCCGGTGAGGAAGGTCATCAGCTCCCGCACCTCTTTGCGGATGCCGATCACCTGCTTGCCCACTTCCAGACCCACTTTGTTGATCACGCCCAACACGTTGCGCTCCGCTTTCGGCGCAGCCGGCCCGACGATGAAATCCGGCCCGCCGAGGATGTAAAAGTGCAGGGTGTGGTCCTCGAACATGAACATGTTGTAGAGCATTTCGCGCAGCTTTTTGGCGGCCGGGGGCGGTTCCACTTTGTAGAGATCGTCGAGGGCTTTGGTAGCGGCCATGTGGTGGGCGGTGGGACAGACCCCACAAATCCGGGCGGTGATCTGCGGCATCAGCTCCGCGGCTTTGCCTTTGGAGAAGGTCTCGAACCCCCGCAGCTCCGGAATGGAGAAATAGGCTTTCTCCACCTCCCCGCGGTCGTCCAAAAAAATCTCGATTTTCCCGTGCCCTTCTAAGCGGGTGATGGGGTCGATTTCGATGATTCGGCTCATGGCAATTTCCTTATCTGTGCAGATATTTTTCCGAATGTTACTGCGAATTGGGCTTTTTACATCCCCCCTTGCCCCCCTTCAAAGGGGGGAAATTTATGCTCTGAACGCGCTCCGGTTCCCCGCTTTGAAGGGGGGCTAGGGGGGGATGTTAAAAACCATTCACGCCTCACTCTCCTGCTTCACGCTTTCCGCTTTCCCGTTCCCCGGCAATCTCCGGAACAGCAGCGCCTTCGGCAGGGAGTACATGTAGAACGTCCCCAGCGGATCGGGTATGCCTTTGTCGATGATGCGCTGGATCTCCGCGGGATCGTTAGAATCAATAATCGAGGCGATGAAGGAGAGCGCCGCGGCGCCGTAATCCTTCACCCCGTCGAGGGGGCCGAAACAGCCGGTGCAGGGCATCCTCCCCTGGATGCACAGCGCGCCGCAGCCCCCGCGGGTGACGGGGCCGAGGCAGAGCAGTCCTTGCAAGAGCAGGCAGGTATGCGGATCGATCTTCTCCAGTTCGTGAAAGCGTTTGAATTCCTTGATACGGATGCCCTCATCCGGCTTGGTTTTATTGAGTTCGCACTCTTCGCACAATGCTTTCGGCGAGGCCAGCACCGTTCCTTTAGGCGGCAGATTTCCTGAGAGCAGCGCCAGAACGGCGTTTTTGACCACGTTGGGAGTGGGTGCGCAGCCGGGGAGGTAATAATCCACCTCGATGACCTGATCGAGGGCGCGCACCGCGTCGTAGAATTCCGGGAGATCGAAGCCCAACTTCTCCTCCACATAGTGGTGGTCGGGAACGGTTTTTTCAGGATTATTTACAATCGGGCCGTTATGATAATAGTAATCAAAGATTTCCTGCCGGGAGTTGGCGTTGGCCAGCCCGGGAACCCCGCCTAAGTGGGCGCAGGAGCCGAAGGCGACGATCAACTGCGATTTGCGGCGCAGCAATTTTGCCATCTCCTCCTGCTCGGAGAGCCGCACCGCCCCGTTGATGAAGGTGGCGGTAATTTCCCCGTCGGCCAGCTTCTCCAGGTCCGCGCGCTTGAAATCCAGGGCCACCGGCCAGAAGACGATCTCCGCCCGGTCGGCCACCAACAGCAGGTCTTCCGCCAAATCCACCACCGCTTCCTCGCAGCCCCCGCAGGAAGCGCACCAGTAAAAGCCGATTTTGGGTTTGTTCATTGTTAAACCTCATTTATGGCTATCAAAATGTGCTCGAATAATATTTGGCGATTGGGTGATTGAGTGATTGGGCGATTGAACAGCAGATTATCGCCTGAGTCGTAAATCACTAAATCACCAAATCACTCAATCGCCAAATATCACACTTCAACACCTTCTTCCTTCACCTCCGGGATGGCATATGCCGGCAGCTTATCCCGCAAGTCTAATGGCCCTAACGCCCGCAGCTCCTCGGTAAACTCGTTGACCACCTTCTTCAGCCGGTCGGCCTCGGAGCCGGAAATCCACTCTAAGCGCAGCCGCCGCTCGTCGATGCCGAACTGCTTCAACATGCGCTTGAGCAGCAGGTAGCGGCGCAGCGCCTTGTAGTTGCCCTCGATGTAGTGGCAGTCGCCGGGGTGGCAGCCGCCGATCAGCACCCCCTCGGCCCCGTTCTTGAAGGCCCAGAGCACGAACTCCGGGTGCACCCGCCCGGAGCACATCACCCGGGCAATGCGCAGGTTGGCGGCATACTGCATCCGCGACACCCCCGCCAAATCCGCGGCCATGTAGGTGCACCAGTTGCAGAAAATCCCGCAAATTTTCGGTTCGAATGTATTTTCCATGGAATCCTCCGGTTCATGCTAATTTCTGACCCACCCCTGCCCCTCCCGGGAGGGGCCAGGGGTGGGTTCCTCACCCCATCATCAACCCTTCGATTTCCGCAAAAATCTGCTCGTCCTCGAACAGCTGCTGGCTGATGGCTTTGGAGGGGCAGGCGCCCACGCAGGTGCCGCAGCCCTTGCACAGCGCCTCGTTAATGTGCGCGGTCTCTTTCACGGGATCGAAAGAAATTGCCGAGTAGGGGCACAGGGAGATGCACACGTGGCAGCCGGAGCAGATTTCTTCATTTACAAAAGCAACGTTCGGCTCCATCTCGATGAAACCTTTGTCGATCAGCGCCAGCGCCTCCGCCGCCGCGCCCTGCGCCTGGGCCACGCTTTCGGGAATATCTTTCGGCCCCTGGCAGGCCCCGGCGATGAAAATCCCCTCGGTGTAGGTAGAAACCGGGGCTAACTTGGGATGGCGCTCCTGGAACCAGCCCTCTTTGGAGCAGGAGATGTTGAACAAGCGCCGCACCTGGTCGGCGTCGCTCTGCGGCTCTAAACCGATGGAGAGCACCACCATGTCTACCGGGATGCGCCGCACCACCCCCACTAAGGTATCCTCCACCCGCAGCACCAATTTGCCCGCTTCCGCGTCGGTGACCGCCCAGTCGGTCACCTCCGCCACCTTGCCGCGGATGAAATGCACCCCTTCTTCTAACAGCTTGTCGTAAAACTCCTCGTAGCCCTTGCCGGGGGTGCGCATGTCGATGTAGAAATTGTACACCTCCGCGCCGGTGCGCTCCTTCAGCAGGTGCGCCAATTTCAGGGAGTACATGCAGCACACTTTGGAGCACCAGCGGTGGTAATTCTTGTCCCGGGAGCCGACGCAGTGGATGATGCCCACGCTCCTGGGCTTCTCCCCGCTGCGCAGCACGATCTCCCCGCCGGTCGGCCCGGAGGCGTTCACCAGCCGCTCCACTTCTAACGAGGTATAGACGTTGGGATACTTGCCGTGCCCGTACTCCGGCATGCGCATCGCGTCGAAGGTTTTGAACCCGGTGGCCAGGACCACCGCGCCCACTTCCATCTCCACGATCTCTTCTTTCTGGTTGAAATCGATCGCCTTGCGCCCGGCCACTTCCGCGCAGGCGGTCACGCAGCTTTTTTTGCACTTGTGGGTCTTGAACTCGATGCAGGTCTCCGGGTCGATGATCGCTTTCAAGGGAATGGCCTGGGGGAAGGGGATGTACACCGGCTTGCGCAGCCCCACCCCCTCGTCGAATTCGGAGGGGAATTTGGCGGTTTTGAACACGCACTGCTCCACGCAGGCGTAGCAGCCGATGCACTCCTCCTCGATCACGTAGCGCGGTTTTTTCTTCACCTTTACCTTGAAATTGCCCACGTAGCCTTCGACCTCCGCCGCCTCCGCGTAGGTCATCAGGGTGATGTTGGGATGCTCCTTCACCGCGTTCATTTTCGGGGTGAGAATGCAGGAAGCGCAGTCGAGGGTGGGAAAGGTTTTGTCGAACTTGGCCATGTGCCCGCCGATGGTGGCTTCTTTTTCCACCAGGTAAATGCGCTTGCCGGCCTCGGCCATAACCAGCGCCGCGGTAATACCGGAGATGCCGCCTCCTACCACCAGCACGTCTGCATGAACCTTCTCGCGCTTCGTCTCCAGTTGCTTATGAAATTTCACCCGATGAACCGCCGCACGCACCATCGCTTTCGCTTTCGCAGTCGCTTCGGCGGAATCCCCGGTCACCCAGGATACGTGTTCGCGAATATTCGCCATGTGGAACAGGAAGGGATTCTCGCCGCCTTCGGAAGTGGCTTTGCGGAAGGTGTGCTCATGGAGATGCGGCGAGCAGGAGGCGACAACCACCCGGTTGATGCCTAAATTTTTGATGTCTTCTTTGATCAAAGTCTGGCCGGGATCGGCGCACATGTATTTGTATTCCCGCGCCACCGCCACCCCCGGCAGGGTTTGCGCGTAGGCGGCCACTTCGGCCACGTTTACCTTGCCGCCGATGTTGGTGCCGCAGTGGCAGACATACACGCCGATTTTCACTTCGTTCTGGTCATTGGAACCCATGGTAGCTCCTCAGCAACTTTCCTCATTCACTATTCTCTATTCTGCATTCACTATTCGGGTTAGTTTATTTAAACCGCGAATGAACGCGAAATGATACTACTATTTGAGCAACAGCATCCGCCGGGTTTGCACGAATTCCCCGGTCTTTCCCCCGAGGGAGAGCTTCGCCTGCATTCGATAAAGGTACATACCGCTGGCCAGTCGAGAAGCGTCAAACCGGACCTGGTGATACCCGGCAGGATATTCGCCGTTTACAAGCGTGGTTACCAACTCCCCGGCAATGTTATAAACCGTGATCTGCACCCGGCTTTTCTCCGGCAAGCCGAATTGAATGGTGGTGACAGGATTAAAGGGGTTGGGATAATTCTGCGCCAAAAAGAAATCTGGTAGATGGGAGTGAGTGGTTTGATCAATCGAAACGATGGGGTTAACGCTGCGAAATACCCCGCCGCCATTGGTTCCGGCAAAAATATATCCCTGGGAATTAATGGCCAGGGAATAGGCCGCGGAATAGGTTAAACCGGAATTCACCTGAACCCAATTATCCCCATTATCTACCGACATGTGAACCCCTCCACCCAAGGTGCCGGCAAAGAGGTGCTCTTCCGAACTTGTTATAATAGTCGTGATATAGGGAGGGGTAAGCCCATTATTGATTGGCGCCCAGTTGCTTCCCAGGTCTGTCGAGCGATGGACGCCGAAGGCTTCGCCGGTAAAAATATGGTCCTGGGAGTTGATTGCAATGGAAAAAATCTGAGATAAGAATAATCCCAGGAAATCCCAGTTGTTTCCGTTGTCAGCAGAAACATGAATTCCCCACTGCGGTCCTACAAATCCCCCATGATCAAAACCGATATAAATATACTCCTGGGAATTTATGGCGAGCGAGGTTGCCCTGCCGGGAGGAGGAGGACCTACGTAAGTCCAGGAATCGCCATTATCGGTAGAACGATACCCTCCCCTGTTTGTGGCCAGGAAAATATACTGGTTGGCCGGTTTGATCAAAATCGCATAGATTTTATCTTGAATCACGTCGCCAGGAAGGCCATTATTAATCTGATCCCAGACCAATCCGTCATCCGTGGAACGGAATATTCCCAGCCCCTGTGTCCCCACAAAAATATGATTCTGGGAATTGAAGGAGATCGAGGCGATTTGTTGGCCTTGGAAACCGATTTGCAACCAGTTTTCTCCCTCATCGGAAGAACGAAAAAGACCGTCTCCCCAGGTTCCGGCGAATAAATCGTCATTAATATCCACCGCCAGCGCCCGCACGTCGCCGCCGGTAGGTCCGCCGGTTTGCTCCCAAAAGTTTTGCGCCTTGCTAAAAAATGGATAGACGCTAATGAAAAACATGAAAAGGAAAGAAAGATTTTTCATGGCTCCTCCTGAATTTTGTTCTTTCCTTTTATAAGTCGCTTCAAGCCAAAAAGCTCCTCGATTAACCGGTGTCACTTACCTTCCCCATCCTTCACCTCAGCCGCTTTCAACACCGCGCTCGCCGGCACAATCAATTGCGAAAACCCTAACTTCTCCGGCTCGATCCCCAGCGCGTAGCCTAACAACTGGGTAAAATAGAGCACCGGGAGGCGGAAATTTTCGCGGTACTGCTTCTCCGCCTTCTTCTGGTAGGCTTCTAAATTGAACTGGCAGAGCGGGCAGAGGGCAGCGATGGCCTGTACCTCTTTTTTCTTCGCTTCGTGCAGGAGATGGTACACCAGGCGCAAGCCCACCTCTTCGATGGTGCCGGTGAGGGAGCCGCCGCAGCATTTGGTTTTCAAAGCGTGATCGACCGGTTTGCCGCCCAGCGCTTCCAACAAGCGGTCCATGGTGGTGGGATACCAGGGATCGTCGAAGGCGTTGGTTTTGGGGCGCACGATCAGGCAGCCGTAGTAAGGAAAAATTTTCAGCTCCGTTAGCGGGCGGGTGACCCGCTTTTTGATCTCCTGCACCCCGAAGTCGTTCACCAGCACATCTAAGGGATGGCGCACCCGGACGCGCTTGCCGTGCAGCTTCAGCCCCGCGTTGGCCAGCGCCGCCCGGATAGTTTTTCCCATCTCGGGATACTCGCTGATCTGGTGCTGCGTTTTGTTCAGGATCATGTAGCAGGCGCTGCACGGGGCGATGACGTCTTGCTCCAAATCTTCGGCAATCGCTAAGTTACGGGCCGCCAGGGCCAGGGCGGCCTTGTTGTCCACTCCCATGTAGGTGGTAGCGCCGCAACAGTTCCAGTCCGGCAGCTCTTCTAAAACGATCCCCAACTTCTCGAAGCTGGCCAGGAGGGATTTTTCGTAGGGCGTCGCCTGCCCTTTCAATGAACAGCCGGGGTAATAGAGATATTTCATCATAGTGCCTCCACAAAGACTTCAATGGAGTGCAAAACTTCAGTTTTGCATAACGGAATGCACGTGGGCAGTGCAAAGCTGAAGCTTTGCACTCCATTAAGTTTGTTTCGCGTGTTTCGAGCCGAAGGCTCTCCCCACGGCGTGGGCGGAAGAATCATTCGCTTCCAACCCTTCCATAATGAGAGCCAACTCTTCCCTCTTGCGGATGGATTCGGATTTGAGGGGGAGGCGTTTGCGGGTCAGCAAATTCCACCCTAAGGGGGCCATGGAGAGCAGTTTGAAGAGGGAAATTTTCAAATACACCGAGAGCACCAGGCGCATTTCCGAGCTTCGGCCCTTGCGGGTAACCATCTTGAAAAACGATTGTGCCAGCGCCGGCACCGCAAACCCCCGGGGATAGCGCTTCTCCCGGATGGCCGTCTGCTTCAGGGCGTATATAATGTCGGTGATGTGAATATTTTGCGGGCAGTGCACCGTGCAGGCGTAGCAGGAAGCGCACAGCCAGATGGTGTTGGAGGAGAGCACTTCTTTTTTAAATCCGGCGCGGGTCATGGCAATGATGCGGCGGGGAGGATAGTCCATGTAAATGGAGAGCGGGCAGGTGGCGGAGCACATGCCGCACTGGATGCACTGGGAAAGGTGCTCTCCCCCCTCCACGGCCATGATCGCGTCGCGGAAACGGTGATCCAGCTCCTCTTCGTATTTAATCGCCCGTTTGAAGGTTTCCATAAAGGCCTCTCGGGAAAAAGATGGAAAATTTCGTTAACGCTGTACCCGCTGTTTCTTGCCGGGATACAATATTCCTTATCCGGTAATCCGCTAAACGAATTTCCACCTTTTCGGAGCTTCAAAACAATGACTTTGATCAGGTTTTAAGATGACTTTCGTCAATTTGGGAGAAATCGAACAGTTTTGGAAATATACAGGAGAGAGGTTCGGTAGCAAAACGATGCCGGCAGTAAATACATCTTCACAAGGATGGCAAAGTTCGCCGGGAACAGGTGAAAAGGTGGGAACAAAATAAAAACCGGAAAACGAAGGTTGCTAATATTTTCTGGTGGCACAGAAAGCAGCAATACTTCGAATTCCGGTTGTTTTTAAAATAAAATATTCCCTTCAATCCAAATATACAATCTAATGCCCAAGAAAGCATAGATGAAAAATCCAAAGAAGATGTGACGTGAGTCACAACCCAAAACAATGATCTCGTCTATACTTTTACCAGAACTTATTAAAAAATCCCGCCGAAAGATCTTTAAAATGAGTGTTCGGGTGTATCTTTATGAATAGCATAATTAAAAGTATATAGTTTTTCAGGATTATAGATAAATTTTTTACCGACTAATAGATGTTACGCATTTTAACACAGAGGCACAAAGGTCACAGAGTATTGATCAATATTTTCAATTTTTGGTTTCTCGAAGCGGTCTAAAACTTACTGAATGTTTGAGTCTCTCTGCGCCTTCTGTGTCTCTTTCCGAAGGAATCCCTTCGGGAGTGGTTAATTTTTTCAACCTGCGTAACATCAGCGACTAGTTTTTTGTATCGCTTTCTCTTGACCAGACCTATCGCCTGAAGGGCTCTAATTTATGACAAAAATCATCTAAAAAGCTGATAAAAGTCATGTTTTTTGATTAATAATTTATCAATATTTAGCCTGGCAATGTTTTTCGTATTGCTTGCGTCCGTTCACTGATATAAAACCGAACTTTTTTAACAAAAACAGCCAGAAGACGTGAACTCTCTTTCTTTACGAATTTGTCCAAAACTGTTTTTGCGATGCCGTATCCGTTCCGCTCCCCCTCGATCAAAGAAACAATTTAGAATATACGGGAATCCGTAATAGCATATTTCAAGATTCCAATGCAGAGGAATTAGCGGTATGACACTTACATGTATTTTTACCAGGGGGCCTTGATTTTTCTCCTCAAGAGAAAAGCAATTTTTACCCTAAAATTTTCTGGTGGCACAGAAAGCAGCAATACTTCGATGTTTTTCTCTCAAGCCCATAGTTAAATAATTTCAGCAAATTTGTTTTCTGGGCAGACCAGTGCAGAACGTTATTCCTGCTTGCGTGCCGTTTAAGCTCGCGCATTGAGCATACGGCTGCGAGGAATAATTACTGAAATGGCGATGCTCTTATTAACTGTTTTGAAAAAAGATCGAGAGGAGAAAAAATGAAGCTACATATATCATTCTTTCTGATGATTTCGCTTTGGGTGGGATTCATTACCCTTAGCGCCCAAGAGGCGAATAGAACACCGGCATTTCCTTACGGAAGCGAATCAGATTTTGCTTTAATGGGGCGAACCGCTGATAGCGCGCCTGCATTGAGCTATCCCCTGGAGAGCGCCCTCGGAAATGAATTATACGTCAAAACCGCCGCAGATTGGCTGGTTTCTCAACAGGATGTATCCGGAGGCTTTCCCTGGACGGTCGGCGGCGCTATTACCAGCAACACCCAGGGACCGACTGCCCGGGGGCTACTCCTGGCCTACCAACTTACCAACAATCCTGCTTATCTGAATGCAGCGGTGGCGAACGGCGATTATTTGGTGCCTACCTATCCGAGAACCTATACCGACGGCGATCCCCGGTTCGCTACCCATGATCCGCTCTTTTTAGAACAATTGAGCGCCGTAACCGCTGATCCTCAATATGCCAATTTTGTGCAAACGTACTTTTGGGATAAGCTGAGCAGCGGAACATACGGAGAAACAAATGATCAGGATGCCGCCGAATTTGCAGCGTCGGTGGTAGATACCCGCAACGGCTGGGGCCAGGTGGCGCTCTCGCCCTGGGACCTTAGCGCTACGGCGATTGCTGCCCACATTGCCGGGGAAACCGCCATCCGCGATGCCATCATGGGCGAGGTTTTGCGCGGATTAGAATTAACCACTGCCGGCGCAAGCTTCGACGTTACCGGGATGACCGGGGCAATTTGGGCCTCGGCAGAAACCGGCATCGACCTGGATCCTACCGCCGGCGCGTATGCCTCAGCCAATTCCACTGCCGATTTGGTGACGATTCTGACAGGATGGACCCTCACTTCCAATAACGGCGCCTGGCTGTGGGGTTCCGGGGCCGACCCCAATGATCCAACTAATGGAGACGTGCAAAATACCGCTTATGCAGTATTGGCTTTGAACGCTTACGACCGCGCTACTTATCTCGAGCGGATTGGAAAAGGCGTTGCTTTCATCAAAGGATTGGAAGAGTCCACCGGAGAAATCCTGCCCTATCCCGGCGCCCCTTCCGGTTCCGCTGGCGGAGTGGAAGTTCAAGGGGAAGCATTGGCTGCGATGTGCGATGCGGCCCCCTCGGACACTTACGTTGATGCAACCTGGAGCGGGTCTTTGCCCGGCGACGTGGTGAGCGGTAAAATATTCGGCTTCGATGCCTTTTCCACCATCCTCGGCGGCATGGACGGGGTTTCTTCCAGCACGGTTCACGTCGCCGCGGGGAACTATACCGAGCAAGGCCAGCTTGTTATCACACGGGATTTAGCCATCGTGGGCGCCGGCGCTGCAAGCACCACTATCCTCCCCTCGCAGAATACCGGTTCTTCCGGCGATAGCCGGGGATGGTTCCTGGTGAACGACGGGGTCAAATTCGATTTGAGCCACGTAACCCTGGATGGTTCCGGATACCTGGTCTATCAAGGGATTCGCCATAAAGGATATGGAACGATCGACAACTGTGCATTCACGGAGATAAAATACAACGAAAGCGGGCCGACCTACGCCGGCGTCGCTATTGCGGCATTTGGATCCCCGGCGATGAACGTCGATGTGACCAATTGTACTTTTTCGGAAATCGGCAGAGTCGGGGTGCTCTTTTTTGGGAACGGCATTACCGGATCGACCTATAGCGGTAATACCTACACCGGAAAAGGCGCCGGAGACTGGCTGGATTACGCGGTAGAGGTTGGCGCCGGCGCCGTGGTAGATATTACCGATAATGACCTCTCCGGGAATCTTGGGGTTGCCAGCTCCGATGGTTCTACCTCTGCGGGTATTCTGGTAACAACTTATTACGGAGCAGGAAGCACGGCGAATATCACCGGAAATACCATCACCGGAAATACCACCGGAATTTCGGTAGGTTATGATGGAAGCGACGCGAGCACGGTAATCGCGCACAATAACCTTATCAGCGGAAATAGCAGCTATGGTATTTCTTCCACCGCCGCCATGGTGAATGCGGAGGACAACTGGTGGGGAGACGCGAGCGGTCCGTATCACGCGACCGGCAACCCTTCCGGCACTGGGAACGCGGTGAGCGACAACGTTGATTTCGACCCCTGGACCGGCAAAGCGGAAACCGTCGATTGCACCAATCCGGCCACCAACTACGACTTCAGCAACTCCGGGGTCACCCTGAACTTTTCCGCCCTGCCCCAGGGCGGCGGGGAAGTGACCATCCGCCGCTACCCGGAAGCCCCCGCCGGCTACGGAAACCCGCCCGGGGGCGCCAGCTTCCTGCCCCTGTGGCTGGATATTTCCTCCACGGAATTGGCCAACTACTCCTTCACCGTCACCATCACCGTGGACGTCAGCGGCATCCCCGGCTTCGGCAGCAGCAGCCAGGTGATGTATTACAACAGCAGCACCAATAGCTGGGTGGCCATCGGGGGAAGCTATAACGCCCTGGCGGAAACCTTCACCTTCACCACCAACCACTTCACTCCCTACGCCTACGTCAACACCCCGGCCACGGCTTATGATATTTTCCTGAGCCAGAACGCCGCAGTGCCCACCCTGCCTTCGGAAATCTATCCTTCCGATGACGCCGGCACCTACGGCGCCGGCGACTGGGCCTGGGACGTGCAGGCCTTCTCGGTCTATATCGTGCCGGAAGCCGGCTCTCAGTTCATGGGCTGCGATATTACCATCCAGTGGGACAACAGCAAGATCGACCTGACCGCGGTGGTGGAAGGCGACATCTGGGCGGCCAGCCCCTACAACTTCTTCACCCTTCCCAGCAGCAACTTCGACCTGACCAACACCCTGCGCATCAACGCCAGCAACCTGGCTGTTCCCCCGGCGAACGTGAGCGCCGACGGCAACCTCTACATCGCCCGGCTGGATTTTGCGGTTGACAGCCCGGGGATGAGCCAGATCGACCTGGTGAGCATGGATGTGCGGGATAAAGACAACCTGGGAGTCTATGTAACCGCCAACAACGCGGTAACGAAGATGTATTTGGGCGACGTGCACAACGGGGTTGACGGAACCAGCGGGGACGGCGAGATAGATTTCGACGACCTGCTGCCCTTCTCCTTAGCCTACTGGTCCACCACCACGGGGTGGAGCGGCACGGAGTGGCTGCCTTCGGGCACCGCTTACAAGCGCAAATACGACGTGGGTCCCACCGCCGCCCCGGGTTACGTTTATACCCAGCCGCAGCCGGATAACGAGATCGAGTTCGAAGATTTGATGATATTCTCGATCAGCTACGGGTTGAGCCAGGGCGGGATATATCCCAAGACGCTGCCTTCCGCGCCCATCTTAGTGGATGCGCAATGGCCCGCGGGAGTGGTGAGCGCGGGAGCGGAAGTGCGCGTTCCGGTAACGGTAAGCGGGGCGGTGGACGTGCGCGGCTTCAGCTTCCGGTTCGGTTATGACGCGCAAGGGTATGAACTGGTGAGCGTGGAGAAAGGGGAGTTGATGGTCGCGGAGAAGAGCCGGCCGGTATTTTTGCAGGGCCGGGCGCAAGGATCGCAGATTTGGGTAGATGGCGCGGTAGTCGGCGGCGAGCAAGGCGGCTTGAGCGGAACCGGCAGCCTGTTTACCCTCACCCTGCGGGCGCGGCAGCAGAGCGCCGGGGAGTTGTCGCTGCTGAGCCAGGAGCTGCGCAATAGCTGGAACGAGGTCTTGAAATCGGGAGTGGGCGGGGGCCTGCAAAACGGCGCGCTGCCCACGGAATTCGCCCTGTCGCAGAACTATCCCAACCCCTTCAACCCTTCCACCCTGATCCGTTACCAGTTGCCGGGCGCGGAGAAAGTGCGCCTGGTGGTCTATAACAGTTTAGGCCAGGCGGTTCGTACCCTGGCTGATGGTTATCAGGAAGCGGGCTACTACCAGGTGGAATGGAACGGTTTGGACGACAGCGGCCAGCGGGTGAGCAGCGGAATCTACTTCTACCGCATCCAGGCCGGCAAGTTCAACGCCAGCTACAAAATGATTATGATGAAGTAAGCGTTTATCGGCGCTCAACTTCAAGGTACTTTAGTGCTCTCAGATGCCCTGTTGGCGAACAGGGCATCTGGGATATCTCGTTTTGAATCGCATCCGGGCGGCGAATGACGCCGTCGAGACAAAAGTCCGGAGCCATCGGGGCGCGAAACTGAATCTTCAAAAAAACAGATCGGCTTATGGAACAACAAATACGGAAGTTTAGACCGCTTTTAATCTGGATGGCGCTTCTCCTTGCGACTGCTCACTCGCAAACCCTCACCATTTCCGGTCCCGGCGTATATACCTTTACCGCCACTCACGTTATCATCGACTTCAAGACGGTGCCGCAGGGCGGCGGCGAGGTAACGGTCAGCGAATTTTTAACCGCCCCTTCCCCGGCGCCGCAGGGGGGAACGGTTGCGCCTTACTACCTGATCATCGAGACCGATATGCCGGACAACTCCTTTACCGCGCTGATTCAAATTGAAAACGCCGCTTCCCTGGGGCTGGGCGCCGCTGCTATCGTGGAAATGGAAAATAAATACGGGGACGGATGGCTGCTCTTTAGCGGAACTTATGCTCCCGGGACGCCGGATTTTTACCGCTTCCAGGTAAACCGCTTCTCCCTGTTTGCATTTTTAACCCCCCTGGCGCAACCGGGAAATGTATATCTGGCCACCAGCAACGCTTCGCCGGCCGCCAACCTGGAGGCGTATCAATCCGATATTGCGGGTTATTACGGCCCCGGGGACTGGGGATATACCCCTGGTGAGCAGTTTTTTTCAATATATGCCAAAACGGAGAACCTGTCCGAATTTTACGGCTGCGATCTCCATTTGCGCTGGGACCCCGGGGTGATCGAGCTGCAAGCCATTTCCGAAGGAAATATCTGGCCCCCTGGCAGCTACAATTTTTTTACTTTTCCGCCGGCTCTCACGGACTCTTTGATCGTTCAGGCGGCGGCGCAGACGGTTCCCCCGGCCAACCTCACCACCGGCGCGGCGGACTACCTGGTAAAATTGGATTTTAAACTGCCCCGCCCCGGTTTCAGCATTATCGAAATGGTCAAATATGAATTCCGCGACCAGTTGAATACCCCGGTATTTTTCTTCACCCACCCCTGCAAGGTCAAATATTTCCTGGGAGATTTCGCTAATGGTTTCGATGAAACCCGGGGCAACGGCAAGGTGGATTTCGATGACCTGGTATTCTTCTCCCTGGCCTATAATTCCGCCACCACTGGTTGGAGCGGAAGCCAGTGGCTGCCCGCGGGAACGCTCTACAAGCGCAAGTACGATATCGGCCCTACCGACGGGGCGCATTTTATCTTTGATAATCCCCTGCCGGATAATAAAATCGACTTTGAAGACCTGATCATCTTCTCTTTTTCGTACGGTTACTTCAACGAATGGATCTACCCCCAATCTCCCACCCCTTCGCCGGTTCCGGCTTACCAGCAGCTTAGTAAAAATGTCCTTCAAGAGAGGTTTCCGTTGATCGGGGCGGGGAAGTCGCTTCCGTTAGGCGCAAATCGAAACCGTTTCGCGGTGTCGGTTCCCCGGGTCGAGGATTTGAAAGGATTCAGTTTTACCATCGAATTATTGGAGGAGCCTGCTGCACTCGAGGGAATTGACCGGATCGAACTGGCCCCGCAAAACGAGCCGGGATTGACCTGGCTATTATATAATATCGAGGGCAACAAATTAACCGTTGACGGGGTGGTATTAACACCCTCCAGCGGCGGAATCGCCTGCGAAGGCCCCCTGTTCTACCTGAATTTCCGGAATACAACCCCGTCTTCCCCCAAATTCAGAATCGTGAGCGCAATTCTCCGCGACAGCCGGAACCGCGATATTCCGGTCCGCTTCGCCGGCGAGGGCGGGAGCGCCCCCGATCAGTATTTTTTGACGGAAAATTATCCCAATCCCTTCAACGGGAGCACGGAATTCCAGGCTCACCTGCCCCGCGACGGTTTCATCGAAATCCGGGTTTATAATCCCCTGGGGCAGAAGGTCAGCACGGTTTTCGAGGGATATCTACCCCGGGGAATCCACTCCTTTTCATGGAACGCCTCCATTACCGGGGAGAAATACGCCCCCTCGGGAATTTATTTCCTGGTCTTGAAAGCACAGGATTTTTCCCGGGTGCGGAAGATGTACCTGATAAAATAAACGGTATTGGCGCCATCTGCATTATTCCGGCAGCCAAAACCGGTAGTGGTTAAGTTTTGACTGATGAAAAGTATTTGCCACCAAGGCACAAAGGTACAAAGCATCACAAAAAGCATTAAATACTTGGTGAAAACTTAGAGTCTTTGTGGCACAAAATTGAATCTCAAACAAATGTTATCAGTCAAAATATAACCACTATCCCAAAACGAAACGGAGAACAAAGCCATATGGTGAAAAATATCCGGTTTTTGTGCATCATTCTGCTTGTTATTTCGGGGATCGGCCGCTCCCAGCAGGCCCAGCTTCACTTTTCCCCGGCGACGACCGCCGTCTCCCAGTTCGATACCTTTACGGTTCAGGGGGTCATCCAGGACGTCGCCGATCTCCACGCCTACGACGTCATCGTTTCCTTTCCCAACGCCTACGTGGAGTGCCTTTCCGCAGAAACCGCCTATTTCCTGGGATTTCTCACTTTTTTCTACCCCATCATCCGCAATGACCTGGGGGAAGTCCAGGTAACCGAAGCGCTGTTGGGGGTGGGGGGAGTGAGCGGATCGGGGGCTTTGTTCAACCTGAAATTCCGGGCGCTGGCCGACGGCGCGGGAGATTTGCTGTACGATTATTTCGTCCTGCGAGACTCCCAGAATCAAAACATCCCCGTAACCGTTTTCCCCGGGCAGGTGATCGTCGGCGTTTCCCAGCCGGTGGAATTTGGCAAAACGGTGAGGGAGGGCTGGAATTTATTGAGCCTCCCGCTCGAAATAAACAACCCTCACTACGCCGCGGTTTTCCCCCCGGCCATGCCGGGAACGCTCTACGGATTCAACGGGAGCTACTTTTCCCTCGATACCCTAAAATTGTTCGCCGGCTACTGGCTGCGTTTTACGGAGGCGGATACTTTCGCCATCACCGGCCAAAAAAGAACCTCCGCAACCATCACCCTGGAAGAGGGCTGGAATTTGATCGGCAGCCTCTCCGGCGACGTGGCCATGAATGATATTGACGATCCCAACGGCGTCATCATTCCCGGCACTCTCTACGGCTATGAAAATACCTACCTGCCCGCCGATGCGATTTACCAGGGGAACGGTTATTGGCTGCGCGCCTCTGCGGCCGGGCAGATCGTGTTGAGCGCCTCGCCGAATTTGCCCCGCCGCCCCCCACGACGTTTGAGCTACCCCGGCGCGGAAGATCCCGCCCGGGCGATTCGAATCAGCGACAGCCGCGGCGCTTCCCAGGCTCTCTATCTCGCCGCCGCCGCAGACCCGGCCATATCGGAATCTTACACCCTCCCGCCCCTGCCGCCGGGCGGCGCGTTCGATGCGCGGTTTGCCGGAGACCGCCGCGCGACTGCGGAGACAGAGGCAATCGTTCAGGTGCAGGCGCTCCACTATCCGTTGACGATTTCGATGGCCGGTAGCGCGCCCGCGCCGAATTTCTACTATACCGTGACCCCCTTACCCGGCGGTTCGGAACCGGCTGATCCGTGGATATTGACCCCCGAACGCCCGCTGCGAATTTTCGACCGGAATTTGCGGGCATTTCACATCAAGAAAGCGGCTTCCCGGCCGGAAACTTTTACGGTGTTCCAGAATTATCCCAATCCTTTCAATCCCCGCACGGCTATCCGCTATTATATTCCGGAACATAGCGCCGTGAAGGTTTCGATTTATAACACCCTGGGGCAAGAAGTCATCACGCTGGTTGACGAAAAACAGTCGGCCGGCTACCATGAAGCCGTCTGGAACGCCGCCGACGCCCCCGGCCGGGCCGCGGCCAGCGGCTTCTATTTTTACGTGGTGAAAACCGCTCGATTTTCCGAAACCCGGAAAATGGTTCTGCTGCGCTGAGTGGGCTGCAAAGCCCTGATAGTCTTGTTCTTTGAAATAAGAA
>CAZFVV010000047.1:0-36405 GCA_964522165.1 uncultured Calditrichaceae bacterium | reverse complement strand
AAAAGGTTTTGACGTTAGCAATATCGGAGAAAACCTTTTTGAAAAAGTTGTCGTGGATGTTCTCGATTTTTGCCATCGGAAACTCACTACAAACGATAGACTGAGGAAACACGGAGAGGTTGCGGCATTTTTATCTTATTTCCGATAATTTTACCGGCATATCCTGCCGTAGTTGCAGAATTCCATTGGTGATTACGGTATCCCCGGCGGTTATTCCGCTGGTCACCTGGATTTCCTCCGGGTTGCGGATGCCGGTTTCCACGGCCACGGCGACGGCTTTGCCGCTTTTATAAAGAAATACTTTCTTTGCATTGAGCTCCGGTATCACTGCCTCGGTGGGGATCAGCAAGGCGTTCGGAATCTGTTCGATGATCAACTGCACGTCCGCGAAGGCGCCGGGATAGAGGGTTCGCCGGGGATTGGGGGATAACGCCCGCACCAGCACGGTGCGGGTGAGCGGGTCGATTTTAGGCTCAATCGCGTAAATTTCGCCTTCATAGGTGTTGCCCGATCCCTGGATGGTAAAGGAGATTTTGTCCCCGGTCTGCACCTCGGTGGCGTATTTTTCCGGGATGGAAAATTCGATTTTGATGGGGTGGATGTTCAGGAGATTGGCGACTTTTACCGTGGGGGAAAGATAGCTGCCAGCGCTGATGTATTTCAAGCCGATCTGGCCGTCAAAGGGGGCGCGGATTTCGGTTTTGGCGATCTGCGCTTCCACTACTTCGATATCCGCTTTCACTCCGTTGAGGGCGTTCAGGGCGATGTCGTACTGCTCCTGGCTGGTCAGGTCGGTTTCCAATTGCGTGCGCTGGCGGAATTCCCGCTCCTCCGCCAGTTCTTTTTGAAATTGCAGTTTTTGTAATTGCGCCCGCAAATCCGCGTCATTGATCTTGACCAGCAAATCGCCCTTGCTCACCCGGCTGCCTTCTTTAAAGAAAATGCCGGTAACTTTCCCGGTCGCTTCGCTGCGCAATTCCACCTCTTCGTTGGCCAGCAAGGTTCCGGTGATGCGAATGGTATTTTGTAGCAATTTTGGCTGCACCACCCGCGCCTGCACCGCTAAAAGGTTCTGTTGGCCGCTGCCGGTTGGCCTGCCGGGGGGATTTTTACCGGAGACCAACAGCTTCGGGAGCGCCAATGCCGCTACAAGCAGCAGAAGAACCAGCACCCATTTCATTCCTTTCATTTTCACCGCCATATTCCTGTCCCATATTTTTTGGTGGCATAATAAATACGAAAACCGGGAAATCCAATAGCGGAAAGATATACCAAACCTTCAGAGGGTTATGGACCGCGGGGAGATTTTATCGCAACCAGCGAGGTAATGGGATATAGGGGGTGCGGCAGGACTTGTTTAGCAGAAGCGTTTCAAAACCACTTTGCTTCCAGCTCCGCCGGCTGGTAATTGTCTAAATATTCGAAGGCTTCTTCAATGGTTTTGGCGAAGAAATACAACTGCCGGAAGTGCTGTTTGGCGAATTTTTCCTGGTAGAGATACTCGAAGAAGGCGATCAGCGGCTCGTAAAAGTTGTTCACGTTCAAAAAAACGAAGGGTTTGTCGAGCAGGCGAAGTTGCTTCAGGGTAATGATTTCTAAGCTCTCTTCTAAGGTGCCGAAACCGCCCGGCAGGGCGAAAAAGGCGTCGGCGCGGGATTCCATGATCGCCTTGCGCTGGCGCAGGTCCCGGGTCTCGATGAGGTGGTCGGCGTCGCGATAAGCGATGCCGGGCTGGTTCAGGGCTTTGGGAATCACCCCCACGATGGTACCGCCATTTTTGCGCACTCCCGCAGCCACCGCCCCCATCAACCCCACCTCGCCGCCTCCGAAAATGAGGGTATATTTCCGCCCGGCGATTTCCTCTCCCAGTTTGCGGGCAAATTTGAAATAGTTTATATCAATAGCGTTGCTGGAGGCGCTAAACACACAGATGGACTTGGACATGGAAGCGGCTTTCCTTTCCGGATTTTTAGCGATTGGGTGACTGGGTGATTTGCTGATTGATTTTCAATTTGGCGCGCCCCCACTCACCCAATCGCTAAATCACAAAATCGCCCAATCACTCTGTATCACCCTAACACTATCGCACCGATTTAACCATCTTCGGCCAAAACAGCCGATACATAACCGCACCGAGGAAAATAATTCCGAACATGGCCACAATCGCGGGTCCCGCGGGAAAATCGAAAGTGTAGGAAAACCACAGCCCGGCCAGGCTGGCCACCCCGGCGTTGAACAGGGCGACGAGAATAATCATCCAGCGCCGCCGGGCAACCATCAGGGAACTGACCGCCGGCACCACCAGGTAGGAAAACACCTGCAGCACCCCGCCGATACGCACTGCAAACACAATCGCCAGCCCGATGGAGAGATAAAAAAAGAAGTTCCAGGTCTGGTCTTTCCACTCCGGTTTAGCCAGTTCCCCGGCTTGCATCCGTTCGGTAATGCGATACACCTGGTTTCGAAAGAGCGCGTGCAGCAGCGCCAGAACGCCGAAAACGATGCCCAATTTTACCAGTTCGGCGGTGGAAACGGTCAGCAGCGCGCCGAACAGCACTTCCTGGATATCCGCGTCGCCGTGCGCGCTTTTGGAAATGATCAGCACCGTTACCGCGGAAGCCACCACGTAAATAATCCCGATGATCGCTTCTAATTTGATGCGCGGGTCGCGGGTGTGGATGAACGAGAGCAGCACCGCGCCTAACAGGGTAAAAATGATCGGCAGCCAGTCATCTCCGTAGTGGAGAAATTCGGCCAGGGCCACTCCTAGGGAAGAAATCTGCCCCAGCGCCAAATCCACGAAGACGATGCCTCTTCCCACCACGTGAATACCAAAATAGCCCAGCAAAAATCCCATGATCAGGCAGGCGATGAGGGCGTTGACGATAAACGATAATCCGAACATCTCGAACATTGAACCGCTCTCCTGTTGAAACAAAAAGTCATTTGGTTTCGCCGTCATTATGCTTCGCTGTCATTAATGGTCATTCATTGCGGCAGGGAACGAATGACGCCGCTCCTGAGGATCCCCTTTTGAGCTGGTAATGACTATCAATGACACGCGAAGCGCAAATGATATCCCGGCTATCCGGGAGAATGACAAAGTAGAAAGACAACTTTGGAATTCTGATACGCTTAATTACTCCCACTTTCCTGAAACGCTTGCAGCAGTTTCTCGAGGTTGTAATCGAATAAAGAGAAATAATCGTTGATTCCCGGGAAAGCCTCCACGGAGGTAGCCAGCACCAGCACTTTCGCCCCGGTTTTGGAAGCCACCAGCTCGGAAGACTTCTTGCTGTAGTAGGGAGAAATGATAATGATCTTAACACCCTGCTCCTGCACGGTTTTGATGACCTCCACCAGGTGCTTCGGGGTGGGGGGAATGCCCGGCTTCGGCTCGATGAATCCCACAATCTGAAGCCCGAAACGCTCCTCGAAGTAGGGCCAGCTATTGTGGAAGGCCACGATCTTGGCTCCCCGGTAAGGCTGCATCTGTTTTTCCCATTCCGCCAGTTTCGAGTCGAGCTTCCGGTCGAAAAGATCGAGATTTTTTTGGAATTCCGCCCGGTTTGCCGGTTGAAGCCGCGCCAACCCGCTAAAAATATTTCGAGAGATGATTTTACCGCGCAGGGGGTCCAGCCAGTAGTGGGGGTTCCCGTAGATATGAATGTCCCCCTGGGCGCGCAGGGTTGCCGGATCGCCGGCAGGAATTTGCAGCAGGGGAACCCCCGCGGAGGCTTCCAGGAAGCCTTTTCCGCCCGGCAGAATATCCGGATTGCGAGCGCCGTCCAGGAGTTGTGGCGCCCAGCCGACTTCCAGATCCAGCCCCATCTGGATGAACATATCCGCCTTCTGCAATTCGATAATGTAACTGGGCTTGGCGTCCACGAAATGGGGGTCCTGGTAGCCTTTGGCAATGGCAAATACCTCCACGCGCTCCCCGCCAATCTCTTTGGCAATGCTGGCCAGGTCCGGCGTGGTGGTAACGATGCGCAGCCTGTCCCCGGCCTTAAGAATGGTCGGGAACGAAAACATAATCGAAACGATGAGCAAAACAGCGAACGCCTGGTATAAATTAAATTTCCTGTTCATGCTAAATCCTTATTCTAAAGTATGGTTGCTCTTAAAAGGCAGCGTCCCGCGCTCTATCACTCTACCCCTTGCCCTCCCGACGATACGTTCGCTTCCCTGCTCACCTGTCGGGATTGAACCTTCCGGGTTCAACTGCCTACTGCCTACTCAGTACTTATGCGCCCCGTGCGCCCCAATCACGAACACCGCCCGCAGCAGCACCCGGTTAAAACTGTCGAATTCCGCGGGAATGCCGTGCTGAAATTGTAGCTCGATTTTCTGAAACTCCGTGGCGTAAAAATTCAACATGGCGGAGTAAGCCTTCTCGTTACGGCAGTTGTGCTCCGGGAATTCGGAATAATCATAGCGGGCGCCGATAAACCAGCGCCGCCCGATCTGGTAGCGCATAAAACTGTATAACGCATAGCTGTTTACCTCTCCTTCCGGCATTTTCCGGTTGCTGAACAGCGCCTCGGTGGTCCAGGCAAAGCTGCGATAGCGGTTGTAGCGCAGCGGTTTCCAGATCAGGGTCAAATCCGCCGCGCCGATGGCGGTTTTGTCGCCTGCGGCATTGTTCGGGCCGTAAACCCCGCTCAAGCCTAATTCCAGCGTGGTGTTATCATTCAAATCGAAAAAATTTTTGAGATGCCCCAGGTAGAGCAGGTGTTTGCTGCCCCCCTGGAAAGAGGGGCCATCCAGCGCCCCGGAGGTGACCTCGAAACTCAATTCCTGGTAAAAATCGAGCGGATTGGGGATCAGCCAGTTCAAGGCCGCCCCCTTGTCGGAAAGGCCCTCCCCGCCCAGGTAGTTGACATACATGCGCGGGTAGTCGATATAATCCAGGGCGTGGGGATGCACCGGGTTGATTCTCCCGAAATTGCTGCGGAATTTGCCGGCCTTGATTTGCAACCCGAACGGCAGCGAGAGGGCGGTCAGGAACGCCTCTTCCAGCTCCGCCTCGTATTCTCCGCTGGCGGCGGCCTCCGAATCCGGCCCCAGGAAGGGGTCCTCGGTTTCGCTGCCGAAGGCGACATAGAAATCCGCCCGGCTGTAAGGGTCCACGTACGCCTGGAAGGAGAATTCAGCCTCGGAAAGCCCCAGGTTCAGCGGTTTCACCACCGCCTCCTTCTCGGTTCCGGCCGCCACAAAGCTGCCGATGGCGCTGATCTGGGGATTGAGCAGCCCCCCGGGGCGGGCCGGGCTGCCCTGAAGCGCGGGTGAGCTTTGCGGCTTTGCGACGGTTGTATCTGCCTCCGCGCCCAGCTCCTCCGCCAGGTCCGCCTCCAGCGCCGCATCGTCGAGGTTCTCCGCAGCCGGCGCAGGGGCGGATTCCCGGGAGGACGTATCCGGCAGGGCGGTTTGGGCAGAGAGGGAAATCAAGCCGGCGACCAATATCAATAAGAAGAGATAGGGTATGCTTTTCAAGGATATTCTCCTGCATTTTTCAATGGAGGTTGATACGGAACTGCCGGCCGGGAAAAAACCTGCCGCCGGGGCAGCGCAGTTTCGTAATTCCACGGAAATTTTCGGTGAAATCGAACGCCAGGAAGGAATACGCATAAAAGGGGGTCAAAATCCGGGGGCGCGGGGGGAATGCCCCGCATCCCTGGATTGGCAAGATAAAGAGAAATTGCTTCCTGGCAGCTAAACCGGAAGCGCGGGGGGAGAACGGGGAGACCGTAAAAACCGCGGGGAAGAAATATCCGGAACCGGCAGCAGGGGATTGCAGAGCGGCTGCAGGGGCTGGCATTTCGCCGGATAAGGTATGGCCGGGACATGGGAAGGATTTCGCTCCGCCAGGCAGGCGAAACAAACCGGCGCTTTCAGCGGGGCGGATTTCTGCTCCGCCACTCCCGGAAAATGATAAGCCGGGCCGGAGATGTTGAAAAAGCCGTGGGAATGGAAAACGCCCTGCCCGATCAGCGAGGAAATGAAGATCGCGACCAGCAGGTATTGTTTGATTTTTTGCATTTCCACAGAACCAGTCCCCGGTAATACCTAACAATAAGGAAGAAAAAGTTAGGCGCTTCAATAGAAATTGTCAAGCAAGTTAAATTTTCGGCCCTCGAATTACTCCTGCCGGGAGCACATGCCCGATGATAACCATTGCAATCCCCCGCGAGTTTCTCTAAATTCTGCTGCCAAATTAATTTCAGCAGACACCACGAGGCAGGTTCATGATCAAGCCATTTGCCGCGGTTCGCCGTCTTAATTTCTCATATTTTTCGCTGCTGCTCCTGGCCATTCCGGTGGCGGTGTATTTTTTCCTCTACGTTCCCTCCCAGGAGGTTGACCATACCCGGCGCAACCTGCGAGTGCTCAAGGACCTGGGCGACCAGGTGAAATCCAAAATCGCGAACCACATTACGGTGCTGCACAATGCCGCCGGCCATGCCGCGGAGAATACCTATAGCGCCGCCAATTTTTCCGACAGCGTGAACGCGATTATACGTTCCAAGCTGAAACTTGCCCCGGGGGTGGAATTATTGCATAGCGCGGCCCTCCGCTCCCCGCAGCGAGCGCCGGCTACCGATACCCTTCTCCCCGCCGGAGGAAAAGAATCCTCTTCGCCGGCGGAAGGCCATCCCGGGGAAGATTATTCCTGGATTCACCAGCAAACCGGCCATTATCGCATCACCCATCACATTCTTCTGGAGGGGAAACAGAGCTGGATTCATTACCACTACCAGGGAGTTTTCGAGAATAACGGCGGGGAGGTTCGCATCGCCATTCGCGCCCGCAGCAACCTTGATGAGCTGTTCCAACCGATTCTGAGCCGGGAAATATTCGATGACGTATTGGTAACCCGTTCAAGCGGGGAGGTGATTTTTCAAATGGGGGGTAAAGAATTATCGGCCACCGACCTGGAAACGCTCAACGATCCCAGGGGCAAATCTTATAAATTAACCGACCTGCTTCACACCAGCAACACCGCCGAGGCAAGCTTTGGAGGAACCCATTACAAATTGTTGATCCAACCCTTGCAGCTTTTTTTGCAGAATCCCCAGGG
Source organism: uncultured Calditrichaceae bacterium (assembly GCA_964522165.1). Lineage (GTDB taxonomy): Bacteria > Calditrichota > Calditrichia > RBG-13-44-9 > J075 > JABWBP01. Next base: position 29,324 of record CAZFVV010000047.1, on the reverse strand, counting down.
GGAGAACGCTGCAAACGGGCCCGAATACGTGGAATGGGGTTTGTGCGCGCTGGTTGCAACCGAGCGGTTCCGCGCCGAAACGCACGCGATCTCCTATAATTTCATCATCGTTTTTTTACTGCTGGCGCTCCTCACCGCGATTAGCTGGCCGCTGTTAAAAATCTGGAAAATAGGCCCCAAAGACCGTTTGCGCACCTCCGACGTGCTCTTTCTGGCCTTATCCGTGGTGGTAGGGGCGGCGCTGTTAACCATCTCCGTGCTGGATTGGCGATTTTACTGGAACTACAAGAGGGAACTTGATCGCCAGCTTCAGGACTTTTCCGGCGAGGTTTCCGCTAACTTCCGGGCGGAATTGGAGCGCGGCATTGCCCAACTGGATACCCTTAACGCCATTTTTGACCTTACTTATCGCGGAATTCTCAGAAACAAGCTCTCCGCCACGGATATCTGGGAAGCGCCCCGGGAGCGCGGAGCCGTGGCAGTTGCAAATGCTTCTCGCCGGTATCCTTTTTTTAACCTGATGGTGTGGATCGATTCCCGGGGCGAGCAGATCGTAAAATGGAGCACCGGGGATCAAACCACTTCTCACATCAACGTGCAGGACCGCCCCTACTTTAAAATGGTAAACGGTAAAAAAGAGGGTTTCTGGGTGGAATCGATTTATTCCTGGACTACCGGGAAGAACGAGGTCATTCTTTCCAAACCCTTCCCGGGTCGAAAATTGACTGCGCTCGCTGCCCCGGGGAAAGAGCCTGCCGCCCGCGATTCCATTACCGTTGCCAGTATGATCATCCGCCAGTTGTCCCTGCTCCGCCCGGTGGTTCCGGCAGGGTTTGGGTTTTGCGTCATCGACCGCAGCGGCAAGGTGCTGTTCCATTCCGATGAGAGGCGCAACCTGCGGGAGAACTTCATCGAAGAGTGCGAGAATAACAAAGGGCTGGTTTCCGCGCTGTTCGGGCATACCGCCAAGTGGGAAACGGTGAAATACGCCGGAAAGGATCAACGGGTTTACATTCGCCCGTTTAGCGCCGCCGGGGTGGCCGGCGCGAGGGAGCTGGATTGGACCCTGGTCACCTTTTGCGACATGGTTTTCATCCGTACCGGCAACCTGGAGATCATCACCATTACCTTGATGCTGTTTATCGCCTACGCCGCGCTCTTTTTGCTGATCTTAGGCGCTATCCGCGTCTTCAGCCCCGGCTACCGGGCGGAGTGGCTCTGGCCCGAACCGGCTTTGAGCGGTTTTTATCGCCAGATGGCCATTGCGTTTCTCTTCCTTATCGCGCTCTTTTTTATCTGGATCTTCATCTCCCGCCCCTTAGAAAACCTGTACACCGCGGTATTGCTGCCCTATTTCGTGCTGGCGCTCAGTTATTTGAAACTGCGGGACATGAAATTTGAAACGGCGTCCTCCAAATCTTATAGCCGCCGGGCGGGACTGCCCGGGGATCTCCCCGAATGGCAGCGGATATTGGGATACTCTCTATTAGGGGCCATTCTAATCCTCTTATTAGTGTTTTCGTTATTGCACGCCGCTTTTTGGCGAACCCTGGTGCAGTGCGGCGGGTTAGCAGGGATGGCGCTGTTTCTTTCGCTGCCGAACGTTTCCAGGCGTTTTAGACAGACCCAGCTCTTCGGATATCGAACCTGGTTCATTGTGATGGCTACTTTGCTGGTAATCATCGTTGCCATATTGCCCTCCATCGCCTTTTTCAAGATTGCGTCCGACTATGAGATCGAATTATTTATCAAGCACGAACAATTCGATATGGCGAAAAAAATGCTCGCCGGGGACGCGCGGGCTCGCGTCGAAATTCAAAACCTGAAAGTCGATCCGTTGCTGCGCGCCCCTATTCAACAGGAGCGCCAGGCGCTGGCAGACTCTTTAGGGCGCTATTTCAAATTTTTCTTCTCTTCCCGCGTGGTCCCGGCAGATTCATTACCGGCTCCCAAGCGGGCCTCCCCCCTTCTGGTAAACCTGACCCTGAAACAGGTACTGGCTCTTCTCCGGCCTCCTTACAATTTGACCTCCGCCCAAATCCGGGGACTGATACCCGATTCCTCCGAAGACGGTTCGTGGAAAACTGCCATGATTGCGCAACGGGAGGGCGACTTCTTGAAATTAACCTATGAGAGCGCTCCCCGGAAGCGGCTGGCCATCGCTACCGCCCTGCCGGGCGCCAGTTTCTATTGGGATATTTTATGGTGGACTGGGCTGGCGGCCATCGTGGCCATCCAGTACCTGGTGTTCCGATTCGTGGCGCAGCGCATCATTTTTCTTGAATTTTACCGCCCCGGCAACCCTGCCCTGCGGGAATTGCGAAACCTGAATTTCCGGCGAAATCTGTTAGTGCTGGCCCCCCCGGTTTCCGGCAAAAGCGAACTGCTGGAAGCCCGGAAAAAGGAAAGCGATGATTTCCATTTGATCGACTTGGCCGAAACCGCCTCCGGCGCAGGCGGTACTATAGCGGACCTGCGTTTGCCCGAAGATCGCGCGGTTCCGCTGGTGCTGGATCACTTCGAAACCCGTTTCGATCCCGACCTTCCCAACCGGGAAATCCTTGCCCTGCTGGAGCACCTGGTACACCGGGAGCGCCGAACCGTGGTGATCCTTTCCGCGCTGGATCCCCTTCCCTACCTGGATTCGGATATCTCCGGCCCGCCCTCGAATGCTGCGGAGAAAAAAGAATCCATAACCCGCGACGATATCTCCCGCTGGGCGCGTCTGCTCAGCCATTTCGACCATATTTACCTGGAGGACCGGGGGGATCCGACTGAATTTGCTGCCACCGTGGCTATTTTCCGGGAAAAAGTCTGGGAGGGGAGGGAAAACACCCGGGTTAAATCCGAGCGGAAAGCCCGGAACCAGCTGGTGGAAGTATTTGAACAGGAGTGCGGGGCCAATTCGCGGCTGCAAAAGATCGGCCGCGAAATCGTGCAACAACTCGATTGCAGCCGGCTCACCGCGGATCAACTGATTCACGAAGTGGCGGTGCGCGCCTATTCGTTCTACAAAATCCTCTGGGACGCCTGCGATAGCCCGGAGCGGCTGGCGCTGATCCACCTGGCGGAAGACGGGATGGTGAATTCCAGCAATGCTCCGGTCGTGCAACACTTGCTGCGCAAGCGGTTGATCGTGCAAAAGCCCTTCATCCGGCTGCTGAATGAAAGTTTCCGGCGCTTTATCGCCTCCGCCTACCGGCCGGAAGACCTTGCCCAGGAAGGAACCCCCGGGGGCTGGAACTCGGTCAAGGGCCCCTTGTTGCTGACGTTGATCGTGGGGGTGGGATTTTTGTTCACCACCCAGCGCGATTTGATCAATACCACCATTACGGTGCTGACCACCATCGCCGCCCTGATCCCGGCCATGGCCAAGTTTTTGGGGATGTTCTCGCTGCAAAAAGCGGGGGGAGGGGAAAAATAGTCACGTGGCCTTTAACATGAGACTCGTCACGATGCTTCGCATCGTGACGCCGGTGGGAAGCTCTGCTTGCCGTAATTATGACTCTGTCTCCATCATCCTCTCAATCGTCTCAAAATAAATCTCGCTCAACTTCTTAAGGGGAAGATCGATCACCTGGTTGATCTTTAGCCGGTCTCCACCCACCGCGCCCAGGTACGCCAATGGCAGCCCCTGTTTATGGAAAAAGCTTTCAACTTCCTGCCGGTGTTCCGATGGAACGGAAATGATGAAGCGCGACTGGCTTTCGCTGAACAAAAACCATTCCGGGCGCATTCCCGCGAAATCAATCTCGACCGTCGCGCCTGACGGTTTTTCCCGGTTGATGACACAGCATTCCGCCAGCGCCACGGCCAGCCCGCCGTCAGAAACATCGTGCGCCGACTGAACCCAGCCCTGGCGAATCGCGGCCAATACTGCCTGCTGGATTTTATTTTCCAGCTTTAAATCCAGCGAAGGAACGTCGCCGGTTACTAAGCCGTAATATTCTTTCAAAAATTCGCTGCCGCCGATTTCCGCCTTCGTCTCACCGATCAAATAAATCAAATCGCCTTCCTGCCGGAAATACGCCGGGGTAAGGTGGGCCAGGTCTTCCACCAGCCCCACCATCCCGATGGTCGGGGTGGGGTAAACCGCGCTATCCGGGCTTTCATTGTAAAAGCTGACGTTCCCGCCGGTGACCGGGGTCTCCAGCGCCCGGCAGGCCTCGCCCATGCCCGCCACCGCTTCCCGGAAAAGGTAGAACATCTCCGGTTTGTAGGGGTTGCCAAAATTCAGGCAGTTGGTGATTGCCAGGGGCTGCGCGCCGGTCGCGACCACGTTGCGGGCGGATTCCGCCACCGCAATCTGCGCCCCGCGGCGGGGGTTGAGGTACACGTAGCGCCCGTTGCAATCTGTTTTAGCGGCAATCGCTTTGTTGGCGTCTTTGCCGTCGGGAGTCAGGATGCGCGCCACCGCCGCGTCCCCGCCGGGCAGCAGGGCGGTGCCGGCCTGCACCTGGGTGTCGTACTGCTCGTAAACCCAGCGTTTGGAGACGACGTTGGGGGAAGAGAACACTTTCTGAAAGGCGGTTTGCAGATTTTCCACCGCAGGCAGGGCGGAAAAATCGAAGCGGTGCGCTTCGTCGATGTAAGCCGGTTTGCGGTATTCACGATGATACACCGGCGCCCCGCCGCCGAGCACGCATTCGCGGGGCGGAACTTCGGCAACCTGCACGCCCTGGTAAAACACTTTCAGCAGCGGTTCAGCGATGACCCGGCCAATTTCCGAGCAGAGCAGGTCCCATTTGTCGCAAATTGCCCGGGCTTCCGCTTCGCGCCCTTTTTTCACCACCGCCAACATGCGCTCCTGGGATTCGGAGAGCATGATTTCATAAGCGCTCATGCCCTCTTCCCGCACCGGCACTTTGTCGAGGTCGATGCTCATTCCGCTGCCGCCTTTGGCGCTCATCTCCGTGGTGGAACAGGTGATGCCCGCCGCGCCCATGTCCTGGATGCCCACCAAAATTTTCGCCTGAATCATCTCCAGGGTCGCTTCCAACAGCAGTTTTTCCGCGAAGGGATCGCCCACCTGCACGTTGGGGCGCCTGGCTTCCGAATCTTCCGAAAGCTCCTCAGAGGCGAAGGTAGCCCCGTGAATGCCGTCCCGCCCGGTGCGGGAGCCGATGATAAACACCGGGTTGCCTTCCCCTTTGGCAATGGCCGAGGCGGTCTGGTTGTGCGCTACAATTCCCACGGTCATGGCGTTGACCAGGGGGTTGCCGTCGTAGCAATCCTCAAAATAGATCTCCCCGGCGATAGTGGGAACGCCTAAGCAGTTGCCGTAGTCGGCGATGCCGCGCACCACCCCATCGAAAAGGTAGCGGTTGCGGGCGTTTTCCAGCCGTCCGAAGCGCAGGGAGTTGAGCGCCACGATGGGCCGGGCGCCCATGGTGAAAATATCGCGCATGATCCCGCCTACCCCGGTGGCCGCGCCCTGGTAAGGCTCCACCGCGGAGGGGTGGTTGTGGCTTTCGATCTTGAAACAGACCGCCAGCCCCTCGCCGATGTCCACCAGCCCGGCGTTTTCCTCCCCGGCGCTCACCAGCAGGCGCCCGCCGGAGCGGGGCAGTTTCTTCAATTCGGCAATGGAATTTTTGTAGGAGCAGTGCTCGCTCCACATCACCGAAAAGATGCCCAATTCGGTAAAATTGGGGGTTCTGCCGAGGATTTGTTGAATGCGTTGGTATTCTTCTTCGTTTAAGCCGTGTTCCAGGGCCAGTTGTAAGGTCACTTGAGGTTCGTGCATGGGACTACTCGCTGTTTGTTTAAAATGGAGTCAATTTTACGCAAAAAAGAGGGGAGGCGCAAATGGGGAATAGAAAGTAGCGGGGGAAAAAAAAGGGCAAGCCGGTTTTGCTTGCCCTTTGAATGAAGAGAGATGGGTAAACTTGAGTAGTTGCAGCGGCGGGCTACTTCAATAAGATCATTTTCCGGGTCTGGGTAAACTCCCCGGTCTGTCCCGGGAGAAATGGTTTTGCCGAGAGGCGGTAGAAATAGAATCCGCTGGGCAGGGATACCGCATTCCAGCGCACGGATTTGCTGCCGGGCCCCTGTTTTCCGTTTACCAGCAGGGCTACTTTTTGGCCCAGTTGATTGTAAACCGTCAGGGTAACATAAGATTCCCGGGGTAAAGTATATTCAATATTCGTTGCCGGGTTAAAAGGATTGGGATAGTTCTGGGAAAGCGTATATTTTGCGGGAATGCCCGTGAGGTTCGGATTTTCATCCTCGATACCGACCCAGTCACTGCGGTCAAAATATGCCGCCCGCACGTATGGAGAATTCCAGCTTAAATAAACCACCCCGAAAATGTTGCTGCCCAGATGCTCTATGGCGGGACGGTTCCAGTAAGGTTCGTGATCCGAGATTTCAACGGAAGTTCCCCAGGATCCCCGGTAAAAACGCCAGTTGAAGCGTTCCTGGCGGGGAGAGGTGTAAAACCGGTAAGCTACCCCGACGCCCGCGCCGCCTCGCGCCGTAACCGAAGGGCTTTCCTGGGTGGTGGTGGTGTCATCCACGAATCCCCAGAGCCAGGAGCCGCCGTTATCTTGCCCGTATCTTACCAGGTAGCGGCAGTGCAAATTTGCCCCGTGGTAGTCGAAAAAGCAGGTGACGGTATCGTTATAAGCGCTGATAGAGGTGAGCTCCGTGGAAGTGCCGACCGGGTAGGTCTGAAAATTCGTATAATTGGCAGAATTATCTATACCGGCGATTTTGACGTTATTGGCCTGGTCAATGTAGGAAATCCATCCGAAATGAGTGCTGAAATTCTCATTAGCGCTAATATCCAGGCCGCGGTCGGCGGCAGTTACCGCGGTGGCAACTTCTGCCCAACTGATGGCCTGGGGATCATCCCAAAAATATCTCAGGCTTCCCGTAGAAGTGAGCGCAGCATAGTACAGCCGGTCGTTATAGTAATCCTGGTTGGAGCAGAGCGAGACTTCTTTGATCTCTTCCGGCGCGGTGGTGGTGAAAAGGGTAATGAATGGTTCCCCGTTGCTGAAATCCTCTACCTGGCCGTCGGTCGCTCTAAGCCGCCGAAGATTAGCCTGGTCCTGGGTGCTTCCCCGCGTATAAGCGACGAAACAGTGATTTGCCACGATAGAAGCGCTAATGTCATTGATCTGGTACCCGGCGATCCAGTCGTAGGTCTCGCTCCAGGTATTTCCGCCATCGGTGGAAAGATAAACGTCCCATCGGCTGGTCGCGCCGTCTCCCTGCACCAATAATACTGCAAAGAGATTCCCGGTGGCGCGATGAATATCCAAAACAGACACCAGCACGGAGTCGCGATTACCGATCCGCACGTCCGTTCCCCACTGGCTGCCGCTCTCCGTGGGAACCGGGTTGCGCCAGGCGTTGCCGATAGCCATTTCATCAATATTGGTCAAATTCTCCAATTCCGGGAATTTTACCAGGGCTTCCTGGAACCGGCCGTTGTTCCACAAGGATTGAATATCCGCCGCTTTTTGCAAAGCCGCCTGGCTGGCGTTCTTTTCCAGAATTAATTCGATTTGGGAATTGCTCCTTTCCGCAGCGGTCATTTTTACCAGGACATGCCATACCGGCTGACCGGCGATTACCGGCCGGCTCTCGTCCCGGTCATTTTGTGCGGCGATGGTATTGTTCGGGGTAATCTGGGTGATCCCCGGCATGTATGGGAATTCCTGGGCAACTGCGAGGAGTGAGAATCCCAGCATGATAACAATCGAAAAAATCTTCATAATTTACTCCCTTCCATTTGTGAGTTGGTGTTAAAAATTACTTAAATCGAGAAACGTCGGCGACTCGACTGCAACCGTGTTTACCCAAACTCTTTCTAAGGTATAAAGAGACGAAATGGAAGGAACTTCTCTCAAAGTTTTTTTGAGTTTTGATGTTCGGGGGGATCCGCCGGCAGGGTTTTGGCGGAGTATTTGAGTGCGTCCCGTCTAACCGGCGGCAAAAAAAGCAGAAACGTGAATCTGGAATTGCCAATTGCTAATTGGCAATTTATATCCCTTCCTCGCTCAACAAATACACCAATATCGCCATGGCGGCGGCGCCCATCTGCATTTCCCGGGGGTTCACCGCTTCGTAAACGTCCTTATCGGAGTGATGAAAATCGAAATAGCGCTGGCTGTCGGGCACGTAACCGATTAAGGCTTTGGCGTTTTTGATCTGGGAAATATCCACCCCGCTGCCGCCCGGCCTCACCCAGTCTATATCCGCTTTCTCTAAGTAAGGAAGCCAGCCCCGCAGCCTTTCGATGACCGCGGAATCCGCCTCCACGCTGAATCCACGGGGCGTAAAGGCGCCGCGGTCGGATTCGATGGCGGCGAGGTGTTTGAGGCCCAGGTTGTCCGCTTCCTGCGCGTATTTCAGCGCCCCGCGGATGCCGTTTTCTTCGTTGATGTAAAACACGCAGCGGATGGTACGCTTCGGGCGCAACTCCAGCCGTTTGAACAAATCCAGCACTTCCAGCGCCTGGAGGCAGCCGGCCCCGTCGTCGTGCGCCCCGCAGCCTTTGTCCCAGCTATCATAATGCCCGGCCAGCACGATGTATTCATCCGGGAATTCCGAGCCGGGCAGGTCTCCGATGACGTTGTAGGATTGAATATCCGGCAGGGTCTGGCAGGACAGCTTCAGGCGCACTTTCAGGCGCGGGTCCTGCTTCAGTGCGGCGCTGAGGAAGTCGGCGTCGATCTGCCCGATGGCGGCCGCGGGTATCTGCGCGACTCCTTCCCGGTAGTTTAAGCTGCCGGTGTGGGGTACGTTGTCATAGCGCGTGGTCACCGAACGCACCAGCGCCGCCACGCCCCCGGCTAAGACCGCCTCTACCGCGCCGTGTACCCGTTGATCCACGGTTTTTCCGTACCCGGCAAAGGTATTGGTGAGATGCTGCGCAAAGGGGCGGTTGAAAAATACGATCTTGCCGCGCGCTTTCTCGCCTAAGGCGGCCAGCTCGGCAAAATTCTTTACTTCAACCACTTCCGCGGTAATCCCCTCTTTCGGGGTCGCGATGCTTCCGCCCAGCGCGGCAACGGCCAGCTTCCTGCCCTTCACCCGCGCCGATTCGATGACGCGGGCTTCTTCCACCTTGCCGCGCACCCACTGGGGCACCATTACCGGCTGCAAGGTGACCCGGTCGAGGCCCAGCGCCTCCATTTTTGCCTTCGCCCAGAGAATCGCCCGGTAAGAATTTTGCGAACCGCTCAGCCGCGGGCCGATCTCGCAAAGCTCTCCCAGCCAGCGATAGCCTTTTTGCTCCCGCAGCGATTTTTCAACCAGGGCGGTGGCGGTTTGCAGGTAGTGCTCCTGGCGGTCGGGTTGATTGGATTGAGCCATCAACGAATCCGGATTTATGAGTAAAAGGATGGATATGAGTTGGGGAAGCAGGAAAAATGTTTTCCGTTGCAAATTCAATCGTCTCCTACTCGAAATTCAGGTCCAGGGAGGTTTCGCCGGGGCCGGGGGAGGATTCCTCCGCTTCCCGGATCAGCAGCAGAATGGCGCTCTGGGGAACGATAAAGTATTTTTCGCCTTCGTACTTGATCTCCACCGCGGCTTTGCGCAGGAACAGGGCGTAGTCGCCCTCCCGGGCCTCCATCGGCAAATGGCGGGGAGCGGGGCTGGCAGAGGCGTTCCAGGGTTCATCGCCGGGGGCAGAGGGGTCTGCCAGGGGAATGCCCGGCCCGGTTTTGATGATATGGCCGCGCAGCACTTCATCCCGGTCTTTTACGGTTTGGGGCAGGTACAGGCCGACCTCGGTCTTCTCTTCGGTTTCGTCCTGTTTCACCAGCACCCGGTCGCCGATGACGATCAACTCTTTCATGGGTGGAAAAGCCTGCACGAATGATGGTCTTTTTAAGTGCCAATTGGCAATTCTCAATTGGCAATTGCCAATTAATGAAAACTTCATCCCGGCGGCCAGGTGAACCGCCGCCCGCCTAACAGGTGCAGATGCAGGTGGAAGACGGTCTGGTTGGCGTTTTCGCCGTTGTTGATCACCAGGCGGAAGCCGGATTCCTTGATGTTCAACTGCCCGGCCACCTTGTTAGCGGCGTTTATCAACCGGCCGAGCAGCGGTTCGTGATGATCCTCCAGGTCCGCGATTTTTGCAACGTGCAGTTTGGGAATCAGCAGCACGTGAACGGGCGCCTGGGGGGAGAGATCGTGAAAAGCCAACACCTCGTCATCTTCGTACACTTTGCGGGAGGGAATCTCGCCGCGCACAATTTTGCAGAAGATACAGTTGGGCATAGCTGGTTCCTGCTTACTGGTTTCCGGTTCTTGTTCCCTGCCGCCTGGAATATAATCTTCTTCCGTTTTTTTGCCTACAGCAAATGTAATTTTGCCTGCGCAACGGCGACCACCGCGGCGGTCTCGGCGCGCAGAATTTGATCGCCTAATTTAAGCGGTTGGAACCCGCTTCCCTTCGCCCGGGCTGTCTCTTCTTCTGAAAAACCGCCCTCCGGGCCGATGGCAATCACTATTTCCTGCCCCGGTTTTGCGGCAATTTTCTTGAAAGAAACGGCCTCTTCCACACGGTCGGCGATCAACCGGCGCCGAGTTTCCGGGGGAGGGAGCTGTTGTAGAAATTTTTCGAAGCTGAGCGGGGAGAGCAGCTCCGGCAAATAGGCTTGCTCGCTCTGTTTCATGGCGCTGACGGCAATTTTGCGCAGGTGCTCAACTTTGAAGGTTTTTATGTTGCTAAAACGGCACAGCAGCGGTTGAATGGAGCCGGCCCCCAACTCGGCTAATTTTTCCACCGCCCAATCCATCCGGTTGGGGCGGATAAGGGAGAGGGCGAGGTGAACCCGGCGCTCCGGCGGCGGGGGAACCTTTTGGAGTGATCGAATCCGGCAAAAAACCTGTTGCAGCGGAGCATTTTCGACCACGGCCTCGGCCAGAATGCCTTTGCCATTGCTGAGCGTGATCAGGTCGCCGCTGCGCTTGCGAAATACCCGCCGCAGGTGGTGGCTTTCTTCCCCGGAAAGCTGAACGATTTCGGAAACATCCGAAAGATCCGCGCAATAGAAAAATTCCATGCAACTATTGCCTTTGGCTTTATTGGCAGAATAATTATCCGGCAGAATGATCGAAAAAAATTATTCTGCCAATCCATCATTCTGCCATAAAAAAACCTGCCCCAATCTCCAATCCCCAATCTTCAATCTTCAATCTTCAATTTAAAAAACCACTCCCACCTCAATAATCCATTCCCCCCGGCCCTGGTCGTTCCAGGCGTGGTCGATGCGCAGCACGTGTATGTAAGGCAGGTGAAGGTGCAGCCCCACCCCGTAGCCGGTATAGTGGTTGTTGAGGGAGAGTTCTTCGCGGCGATTCCATACCACCCCGCTGTCCATAAAAATGCCCATGCTCAACCCGTATTTCAGCTGCTGGAAGAACATCCCGAAAAGGGGAGCCTCCTTCCAGGAGAGATAGCGAACCGGCAGGATGCTGATGCGGGTTTCAAAATTATAGGTCATCAAGTTTTGAGCGGTGAATACCCGGTCGAAATAGCCGCGAATCCGCTCCCCGTAGCCGATAAACACCCGGTCATAGATCGGCAATTCCCCGTGGTTGAGCATCAGGAAATTGCGCGCGCCCAGGGTGACCCGTTGGAGAGGTTTTACATACACCCGGTGGTCAAAGGCAAAGCGCCAGAAGCTCGGCTGGTGTTGGTTGAAACCGGCGCGGGTGACGTTCCAGCTCACCAGGAATCCCTTCCCGGGATATTCGAACAGGTCGCGGCGGTCGTGGCGGTACTCCAGGCTGATTTTGGGTATAAAATCCGTCCCGCTGCCAGAGACGGAATACTCTTTGAATTCTTCCGGCAGGCGGATTTGCTTCACCTCCACGGAGGTCTGGAGATATTGATGCAAGGTCAGGCGCTTGCCAAAACTAATTGTTCCTCCCAGGTGTTTTTCATCAAAATCATAAAATTTGTTGCCTACTTTTCTGCCAAAAAAATTAAGTCCCACCATGAAGCGGGAATGCCGCCCCACCCAGGGATTGTAATAGCGCAGGAAGAACGCCGGGTTGTAGCCGAACCACCCCCCCACGGTCAACTGCTCGTTCATCCCCCGGAAATTGCGGTGGGAAAGCTGGAAACCGTAACTGATCTTATCCCAGTCCCGTTCATTGATGAACAACAGCGGCAGGGGGTAAATATACCAGGATTCGGTTACCTGGATCAGCAGGATGGCGTGTTCCGGTTCCCCAAGGATGGCCAATTCCACCCGGTTGAATAGAAACAGGTTGGTAATCCGGTTCTGGATGGATTGTAAATCTTCCAGGCTGAGGGTGTCGGGAAACCGGAAGGGAATTTCCCGCAGGATGACCTCCTCGCGGGTTTTTTCATTGCCTACCACCATCACTCTCTCGATGCGGATCGGCAATCCCGCCGGCTGCTGGCTATAAAGGGGGGCAGCCAGGCCGGGTAAAAAGAGAAAGAAGAGAAAACAACAACGGCGCATAAAAAAGTGGCCTTTCCTGAAGGGGCAGATTCCCAAACCCTTGTTCACGTCGCTCAAAAATTCAAATTGCTCGTTATCATCGTAGTCATTGCTGCAAAAAATAATCTCCGCGTGAAAAAACCCCCGGGGAGAGACGGCAATCGAAAAAATTGCAGCTAAAATTATGGGAAAGGAGCGCTCATGTCAAGCGGGGAGTTGCTAACCCGCGCGCCGGTTTCCACCCTCAATTTGCCCCCAAATACAACATTTCTTCAAAATTCTGCAACCCCGGTTCAAATTTGCCTGAATCTGCCCCAAAACTCCCCCGCAACCTCTGCCGGCCCCCTTTCTGCGCGAGACGCCGGTTCAAATCTTCGCTACAGGGGTGGAAGATTTCCCTCCCTTCATTTTGCGATCTTTGGCTGCGCATGAAAAAATGCAAAAAACTAAACCAAAGGAGACGCAAAATGAAAAACATCAATATAAATGCTCTGGTTTACCCGCTGGCAATGTGTTTTTTCTTCATTACCGCGGCAATAGCGCAGTATCCCGGTTGGACGGTGTACGACGCCGAATTTACCGGCCTTCCTCATAATTATATCAACCATATTATGCTGGACCGCGACGACGTGATGTGGATCGCAACCTACGGCGGCGGGGCGGCACGATATAAAGGATACGCCTGGGCGAATTATAATTCCTACAATTCCGGGCTGCCTTCCGATATGGTCACTTCCATCGCCAGGGACCAGGAGGGGGCGGTGTGGTTCGGAACCGCCAACCAGGGAATCGCGAAATACGACGGCGTGAAGTGGACCCTTATCAACGCCGCTAATTCTCCCCTGCCCTCGAATTTTATCACTGTTTTAGCGAGCGATAACGATCATAATATCTGGATCGGCACCGCCGGGGCGGGAGTGGCCAAATTCGACGGCAGTTCCTGGACCATTTACGACGCTTCCAATTCCGACCTGCCGGGCAGTTCGGTTACTTCCCTGGCCATCGACGGCAATGTTATTTGGATCGGCACTTACGAGCAGGGTCTGGCCCGCTTTGACGGCGGCTCCTGGATAGTTTACAACGCCGACAATTCCGGCTTGCCCGCCAATTGGATTCACGCCATCGCCATCGAGGGGGATAATAAATGGGTCGCCACTTCCCGCGGCCTGGCGCTGCTCGACGCGCAGGGCTGGAGGGTTTACCATTCCGAAAATTCTCCTCTTCCCTCCAATACCGTTACCTGCGTTGCCGTCGCGGAAGACGGCGCCAAATGGATCGGTACCCCGGCAGGGCTGGCTAAATTCTTAGCTAATTCCTGGTCGATTTTTACTACCGCCAATTCTCCCCTGCCGTCCAATGCCATCCGTTCGATTCGCCCGGGCAACAACGGGCTGGTGTGGATCGGCAGCACCGCGGGCCTGGCGAAAATGCACGGGCAGAATTTCACGGTCTATAATGCCTCCGGGTCGAATTTCCCGCCTTACTACGCGATTTCCGCGGCCAGGGACGCCGGCGGAACCAACTGGTTCGCCCTTTTTGGCGGGGGCCTGGCGCAGTACGACGGCGCGCAATGGCGCTTTTACCGCAAGGACAATTCCGGCCTGCCTTCGGACAAGCTCTCCGCCCTGGCCATTGATAAAAATAACCACATCTGGATGGGCGCCGGCTGGATGATCCCCAACGAAGGCGGGCTGGTTCGCTTTGACGGCCTCCATTGGACCGTTTACAATACTGACAACTCCGGCCTGCCCCACAATGATATTTCCGGCATTGCCATAGATGCGCAGGATAATATGTGGATTGCCACCTACGGCGGGGGCCTGGCGCAATTCGACGGCCAATCCTGGCGGGTGTATAATATGTTGAATTCCGGGCTGCCCAGCAATTACATCAACGTGATTGCGATTGACGGCAGCGAAGTGTGGGTGGGCACGCACGGGCACGGGCTGGCGAGATATGACGGGAACTCCTGGAGGGTGTACCAGACTGCCAACTCCGGCCTGCCCAGCAATGTGGTTTATGCCATCGCCTTCGAAAAAGATATTAAATGGATCGGCACCTGGAAGGGACTGGCCCGCCTGGAAGAGGGGTCCTGGAAAATTTTTGACGCCGCCAATTCCGGCTTACCTTCGGACGCAATTCACAACATTGCCGTTGCCGGGAACGGCGACAAATGGATCGGCACGTTTTACAGCGGGCTGGTAAAATTCGACGAGCGGGATTGGAAAGTGTACAACGCTTTCAACTCCGGGCTGCCGCACAACATGTTCCGCTCCTTGTTATTGGAAGAGGAGGGGAGCCTCTGGCTGGGTACCATCGAAGGAGTTGCGCACTTCACCCCGGAGCCGGAGGTGATCTCCGCCCTCCCGCAAGCCGGGTTAGAAGACGCGCGGAGCGGGCAGCCGGAATCCTTCCGGCTGCATCAGAATTTTCCCAACCCCTTCAATCCCTCCACCACCATTCGCTATGAATTGCGGAAGGGGGAGCAGGTCAAGATTGAGATTTATAACCTTCTCGGCCAGGTGGTGCGCGTGCTGGTGGATGAGCGGCAACCGGCCGGGGAGCAGGCCGTGGTATGGGATGGCCGGAACCAGTGGGGGCAGGCAGTAAGCTCCGGGATATATATCTACCGGGTGCAGGTGGGCAACCGGGTGGAAAGCCGCCGGATGGCGCTGGTACGCTGAGCGGGGAACAAAAAGCGTTATAAGTTCAGAGTTTGGGGTGATTCGGCCCCGCTGAGGCGGGGTCGAATCTTTTTTCACGACACCTCATTCCCTTCAGAAAAGAAAACCTCCCTTTTTACTCCACCCAAACAGGATTGGTCAGGCAGAGCCGCTCCCCGGCATGTACCGCCAACCGTGCATAGCCGACCGGCAGGCCCCCGGGAAATTCCACCCCGGTTTGATGCCGGTAAGAATCCCCCGGCAGCGGAATGATCATCTCCCGCTCCTCTCCCCGGCCGCGCTCGCCTAAGTAGAGCAGGAGGGTTTTCAGAACCCCGAATTCCCTGCTGCTAAGCGCGGCGATTTTCACGGTCGCCGGGAGGCCGGCTCGTGCGCTATCTCCGATGCGGTAGAGGCTGCCTTCCTGGTAAATGGAGATTTCCGCCGCCGGCCCATCGGAAATGATCGCCCGTTTTTGTTTCAGCGCCTCCAGCAGGGACGCCCGGGTGAGCGGTTTTTCCGAATAGATTCCCGTGCGGGTTTCCCCTAACAATTGCCGGCGGCGGCGTACCATTTTGAAAAACGGGATGCTCACCTGGCGGAAACAGTTGAAATTCCCGTGCGCGTCCGTTCCGGCTAAAATCCCGATCCGCCGGCCGGCCAACAGCGCCTCGATCCAGGCCTGCAACCCCTGCTCGAAAAAACCATCCCGCCGCCCGTTCAAAATCTGCCAGTAATCCACTCCCTCGCGGTATAAATCCTCCCGCCGCCAGTAGCCCCGGTTCAGCACCCATTGCTGCGAAAGCGGCGGTTTATCGAAGGGGTGGGCGGCGGCAATAATCGCGCCCTCGGCAGCATTTTGAACGCGCCGGAAAAGCTCCTCCAAAGAGAGGGTGGGGCGGTTGGCGAATAATTTTTCCCCGCCGTCCCCGCTGCCGGGATAAAAGGCGCGATTGCCTAACACTAAGCAATGAACGTTTTGCCCCAGGTGATTCCCGGCGGAAACTTCCTCCCCGCTCAGCGCCACGAAACCGGGGAACAGGCTGTTGCAGCGCTCGCACTCCTCCAGGAATTGCCGCCATTTGGGAAGGTTGGGATCGCTGGCCAGGTAGTTGTCGGGCGCGTCATCCAGGTCGTAGGAATGGTCGGTGACGGCGATGAAGCTCAAGCCCGCGCTGCGGGCGCAGAGGGCGGTTTCCCGCAGCGGCGCGCCGAATTCTACCTGGTCGTCGGTGAAATTGCTGTGCAGGTGCAGATCGCCCCAATGCCAGCCGGGCAGCGCGGGCAGGGGGTCGGCGGAGATGTAGATCGAAAAAGGTTTTTGGGAGATGCTGCGGTAGTTATCCTGGCGCAGGCGGCGGGGGCGGTTTTTTATTGAGTAGCTTAGTTCTGCAATGATACGATAATTACCCGGCTGCGGGAAATGATGCGCGGGAACCTGAAAGGTCCAACTGAAAAATTTCGCCTCGATGCGCTGGTCCAACTCGCTTTCTAAGTGGGTAACGGCTGCGGGAGAGGCGGCGATGGAGATTCTCAGGCGCTCCAGGGTGGCCGGAAAACGGTCGGCGTCTTTGATGAACAGAAACAGAGGTACCGGCTGGCCGGTTTGCCCGCGATAGGGCAGGTCAAAAACGATTTCCGGCTCCGCTTTGTAGAGGTAACTGGGGATTCCTTTGACGCGGTAGTGGATTTCGGCGTAAGCGACCGCGGCCAGGGCCAGCAGCCCCAGGCAGAGGGACAGGAGTAATGAGGAGAAATATGCCATTTCAGGCTGCGAGAGGGCGCCGGCGAGGGTAGAATGCCGGGCAAGCGCGGCCGCAGCAGCGAAGAGGCCAAAAATCAACTGCGTATCCGTCATAACGGGAATTCCAGGTTCACCGTGGCGCCTTCGTTTTCCCTGCTGGAAACGGCGATTCGCCCCCCCATCTGCTCAACTAATTGCCGGGTGATAGCCATGCCTAAGCCGCTGCCGGCGGCGCGGGTGCTAAAAAAGGGGTCGAAAATCTTTTGCAGCGTTTCCGGGGACATCCCGCAGCCGTTATCTTCGATGGAAATCCGGTAGCGCTTCGGGCGCCCGGAAAGGGCGGCGCGGATGGTCACGCGCCCTTCCGCGGGGATGGCCTGGCGGGCGTTTTCGATAATGTTGAGTAGCACCTGTTTGAAGGCGTCGCGGTCTAATTTCAGGGAAGGCGCGGCCTCGCCCAACTCCGCCCGGATGCGCGGGTCGTTTATCTGCCCTAACAGCGAAGTGATGATCTCCGCGGGGTTGGCCGGCTCCAGGTGCAGATTCCGCCGCCGGGCAAATTGCAAAAAGTCGCTGACAAGCCGGTTCAGGCGATTGATCTCTTCGGGGATGAAATCGAACAGTTCGTCGCTTTGAGAGGCGTATTTTTTCTGCAAAACCTCCGCGGAGCCTTTGATGATGCTTAGGGGATTGCGAATCTCGTGCGCCACCATGGCGGCCATCTGCCCCAACTGCGCCAGGCGGTTCTGCCGCTGCAGCGCTTCCTCCGCGCGGAACAGTCGCCGGATCGCGATCACGATCACCCCCCCGAAGAAGAGCAGCGCCGTTAGTCCCCCAATGCCCAGGTATAACAGCATTCGCCGGAAGAATTGCAGGGTGGAGAACACCTGCCCCGGCGCTTCTAACACCAGCACCGCGGCCACCTCCCCAGCCAGGTCGAAAATGGGGCAGTACGCAGTGAGGAAATATTGCCCGGCAAAAACGATCCGCTCCGCTTCCGGCTGCACTCCTAACACGGCCTTGCGAAACAGGGAGTCGTTGAGCGGGAAGCGGCGCAGCCGCTCCCGGCTTCCCGGGGCGATATCCGGGCCGGTGAAGCGCTCTTTATCGAGGGAGACGATGAAAAGGGTTTCCAGCTCCCCGGCGACCTTGAATTCGTAGAGCAGCTGCTGCAAGGGAATCAGTTTGAGATCGTTTTCCGGCAGCAGGAAAATATCCTCCCCCGGGGCGCCGGATTCCCAGAGCAGGAATTTCTCGCTGATTTGCAGGGCGTACACCTTGCCGCTGTTGTTCAATTGCCGCCCCAACTGCCGGAGGATTTGCCGCTCGATGCCGCGAATGAAAAACCAGCCCCAGAAGTTCAGGGCCGCCAGGGCGAGCACCGCCAGCGCCAGCACCGCGTAGATGGCGGTTTTCCGGGAGAGGAGCTTCGATTCATTCATCCCGGCGCTTCCGTTCAAAGAGATTTTTCCAGAACTGCACTTCGTCTTCCCCCATCTCGGATTCATATTTGGCAACCTGCGCCGCCGTAACCGCGGAACTGCCCGAAGCGTCGGCGGGCGTTTCGGAGCCGCCATCGGAGCGCATCAGGCTGCAAAATTCCTCGCTGGAGAGGTTGCTCACCCCGTGATCCTTCGCGGCAAAGCGGATGGCGCGGTCCGAGGAAACCACGGTCAATTCTTCCGGGGTTTTCTCCTGGCGGATCAATTGTTTGATCAGCTCATCCGCCTCCTGGCCGGGCGCGCTGAAAATGAGCTTGAGCCGCTTATAGCGGGAAATTTCCCGGGAAGGTTTTTGGGAGTTATCGAATATCAGCGTAGCGCGGAGATTCTTTTTGGCGGCGTAGGAGTTGAGAACCCGCAACAGGTGGTCGCGCTGTCCTTCCAGGTCTAAATGCGCAGGGGTGGGAAAAGAGCGGGAATTCAGCAGGTTGTAGCCGTCGATCAGAAGCCGTTTGGGGGTATCCATGGCGATAAAGGTGTTTTTTAGCTGGAAAATAAAACTGGAAGAAGCGGGAAGCAAGGCGGAATTACGGCGGCAAGGAGTGCAAAATTCATTTTGCACTAAATGTTGAATCCCTGTCGGGATTCTTCCGCCAGCACCGAAGGTGTTCAACGTGGTTTATTTTCAGGATCGCTATTTGGATTTTATGGCGGAAGTGTTAAATTGGCGCGGGTGCAAAGCGCAGAGAGCAAAGCGCATGGCGCAGAGCGTAGAGTGTAGTAAGTAAAGCGCGTGAGCAGAGCTTCCCTACTTTTTCGCCCCGCTCTCTGCTCCATGCCCTATGCGCTCTGCGAATAATTCATCAAATTCTCAAACCCGAGAGGTGTAGAATGAAAGTGAAGCTTTATCTGTTACTGATCCTTTTTGCCGTTGCGGCGCTGGGCGGTTGCGGCGGCGAGCAAACCGAACCCGCCCAGGCGGAGGAGTTTCAGTACGTTACCGAGCAGTTTGCGGACCTGCGCATCCAGCGCTACCAGGTTCCCGGCTTCGAGGAATTGAGCGCGAAGCAGAAAGAAATGGTCTATTACCTCTACCAGGCCGCGCTCTCCGGGCGAGATATTTACTGGGACCAGAATTTCAAGCACAACTTAGCCATTCGCCGCACCCTGGAAGCGATTGTAAACAGTTACACCGGCAGCCGGGAGACCGGGGAGTTCAAAAAGTTCATGGAATACACCAAACGGGTGTGGTTCTCCAACGGGATTCATCACCATTACGGCAGCTATAAAATCATGCCGGAATTTTCGCAAGAGTACTTTGCGGAGCTGGTGAAAAATTCCCCCGGGGACAAATTCCCCCTGCAGGCCGGCGAAACCGTGGAGGATTTGCTTGCCAAACTCACCCCGATTCTGTTCGACCCCAACGTGGCGGCCAAAAAAATCAACCTGGACCCCGAGGTTGACGTGATCGCCGCCTCCGCGACCAATTTTTATGAAAACGTTACCCAGAAGGAAGTAGAAGCCTATTACGCGAAGATGGCAGATAAGAACGATCCCGCGCCGCCCTCCTACGGGCTGAATTCCAAATTAGTGAAAGAAAACGGAAAGTTAGTGGAAAAGGTCTGGAAAGTGGGGGGAATGTACTCCCCGGCAATCGAAAAAGTCGTTTTCTGGCTGGAAAAGGCCGCCGCGCTGGCAGAGAACGCGCAGCAGAAAGCGGCGCTGGACAAGCTGATCGAATTTTACCGGAGCGGCGATTTGCGCACGTTCAATGAGTACTGCATCGCCTGGGTGGCGGACACCTCTTCCCGCATCGACGTGGTGAACGGGTTTATCGAAGTGTACGGCGATCCCCTGGGCTACCGCGGCTCTTACGAATCGGTGGTTTCTTTCAAAGATATGGAGGCGACCCGGCGCATCAAGGCCATCGGCGACAACGCCCAGTGGTTCGAGGATAA
Organism: uncultured Calditrichaceae bacterium; assembly: GCA_964522165.1. Lineage (GTDB taxonomy): Bacteria > Calditrichota > Calditrichia > RBG-13-44-9 > J075 > JABWBP01. The sequence goes on along the minus strand of CAZFVV010000047.1, from coordinate 9,077 downwards.
CTCCCCGATCATGGACGCGCACAAAAAGAAGCAGGTCACCGGCATCTCCGCGAAGGTGATCACCGTGGTAGTGGAAGCCGGCGACGCCCACCCCTCCACTCCCATCGGCATCAACCTGCCCAATCCCAACTGGATCCGGGTGCAGCACGGTTCCAAGTCGGTCAGCTTAGGCAACATCGTACATTCCTACAATAAAGGCAGCGAGGGCAGCGGCTCCCTGGAAGAGTTCGCTTATTCCCAGGAAGAGATCGCGTTGAGCAAAAAGTACGGAACCCTGGCTGCGGACCTGCATACCGACATGCACGAGGTGATCGGCCACGCTTCCGGGCAGATCAACGAAGGGGTGGGCAAACCCAACGAAACCCTCAAAAATTATTCCAATACCATGGAAGAGGCGCGCGCCGACCTGGTGGCGCTGTACTATGCCATCGATCCCCGCCTGGTGGAAATCGGGGTTTCGCCCTCCACGGACGCGGGCAAAGCGGCTTGTAATGCGTACATTCGCAACGGGCTGGTGCAGCAGTTGCGCCGCCTCAAGCCGGGCGAGCAGTTGGAACAAGCGCACATGCGCAACCGCCAGATGGTATCCGCCTGGGTGTACGAAAACGGGAAGGCGGAAAACGTGATCGAGAAAAAAGTGCGCGACGGTAAAACCTACTTTGTGGTCAACGATTACCAAAAGCTGCGGGGACTGTTCGGCCAGTTGCTGCGGGAAGTGCAGCGGATCACCTCCGAGGGCGATTTTGCCGCGGCGCAAAACCTGGTGGAGACCTACGGCGTGAAGGTGGACCCAGAGCTGCACCGGGAAGTGGTGGAACGCTACAGCAAGCTGAACATTGCTCCCTACGTGGGGTTCATCAATCCCAAACTGGTTCCGGTGATGCAGGGTGACCAGATTGTAGATGTAAAAGTAGAATACCCGGATGATTTCAGCGGGCAGATGTTAGAATACGCCCGGGAGTATTCCTTCCTGCCGGACTATAATTGAGGCGGCATACTTAGGGTCGCGCGCCCCGTAGTGTTCCACTGATCCACTTATTGAAAAGCACGCTGAAGCCCGTAATCGAAGATTGCCGCGCTTCAGCGCGCGATTTGTCGTGCGCCCAATGCAGAACCTTCAAACTTGGAAATGATCGGTAAGCTTTTATCCCGCGCGGCGATTGGGCTGGTGCGCTTTTACCAACTGGCCATTTCGCCGCTGTTTCCGGCCAGTTGCCGCTACGTTCCCACCTGCTCGCAGTACACCATCGAAGCGCTGCAAATCCACGGATTTTGGCGGGGAAGCTGGCTGGGCCTCAAGCGGATCGCCCGCTGCCATCCCTGGGGCGGCAGCGGCTACGACCCGGTTCCGCCGAAAAAGGTAGTATAGTGTTATGGTGTTATGGTTAAAAACAGGCATCAAATTCCAGAACCCTAAAACACCATATCACCAAAACACTTGAACACCTCAATTCTCCTCCCAACCAACTACCTCTTCGCGTTTTTCCTCGCTTCCCAAAGAATTTCCGCCAGGTGCCGGGTTTTTACGGGAATTTTCTGCTTCTGCAAGTATCCCTCTATGTGCATCAGGCAACTGGAATCGCCGGCGACCAGGTATTCCGCGCCGCTTTCCTGAATCCAGCGGGCTTTGTTCTCCACCATGGCGGTGGAAATGCCGGCGAATTTGACTGCGAAGGTTCCCCCGAACCCGCAGCAGGTATCCGGGCGCTCCATTTCGATGAATTCCAATCCCCGGATAGATTTCAGCAGTTGGCGGGGTTTTGCGGAAATGCCCAACTCCCGCAGGCCGTGGCAGGAGTCGTGGTAGGTGACTTTGGCAGGGAAATAGCCCTCCCAGCGTTCCACTTTCAGGATTTCGGTCAGGAATTGGGAAAATTCATACACCCGGGAACGCTCCCGCTCCCACAGGGAACGCGCTTCATCCGACAGCGGAAGTTCCCCAAAAGCGTGTTTCACCATGGCGGCGCAGCTTCCCGAGGGCGCAACAATGTATTCTGCTTCGGAAAAGATTCTCAGAAACCGTTCCGCCAGGGGCGCGGCTTCCCGCCAGTACCCGCTATTGAAAGCCGGCTGCCCGCAGCAGGTCTGTTCTTGCGGGTAAATTAGCTCGCAGCCTGATTCCCGCAGGATATTCACCGCCGCAATGCCGACTTGCGGATATACCTGGTCGATGAAGCAGGGGATGAAGAGGTGAACGGCAGGGGGCATGGAAATCGTTGACTCGCTATATTTTCAAAGCGCGATTTTCAATCACCGGCGAACCGCCGCCGCAACGAGTGATAGTCCCGTTACGGCTTGCTCAACCGCTGAGAGTATAGTATGGCAATCGGCAGGGAGCAAGTTTTTTATCAGCGAAATCCCCCCGCGGGGGCGGCCACCCGCGCTTCCCGTCACGCCCGTTTAAGCCGGAATCGCCGTTTCGGATTTGCGCCCGGGCTGAAAAACCGGCTGCGGGACCACGGCGGCTTCAGGGGCAACCGCAATCCGTTCCAGGATTTCCAGGTGCGCCCGCGCAGAATCTTCCCAACGATACCGCCTGGCGCGCAGCAATCCCTTGCGAATCAAATAACGCCGGGTTTTGGAATCGCTGATAACTTTGCTGATCCCCTCGGCAATGCTCTCCACGCTTTGGGGATTCACATAAAAAGCGGCGTTGCCGCACACTTCCGGGAGGCTGGCGGCGTTGGAGGCCACCACCGGACAGCCGCAGGCCATCGCTTCCAGGGGCGGCAGGCCGAATCCTTCGTACAACGAGGGAAACACCAACAGCGCGGCGCGTTGGAACAGGCGCAGCATCTCCCGGTCGCTGACCTGCCCGCGGAAGATCACCCGGCTATCCTCCACCTCCTCCGGCGCAATTCTCCCGGCGCGAATTTCTCTCTCGATCTCCGCTTTGTTTTCTCCCACGATCACCAGTTGATGGGGCAGGCTTTGTTTGATTCGGGAAAATGCTTTGATCAATCCGGCAATGTTTTTCATCGGGCTGATGCGCCCGGTGTAAAGAATGAATTCCTCCCGCCGGCTATTTTGGGAAACAGCGCTGTGCAGATATATCTCCTGAATTCCATTGGGAATCATGCGAATTTTCTCCGCCGGCAGGTGATAAAGGCGGTGCAGCAATTGTTGGGAATGCCGGGAAGGGGTGATGACGTATTTGGCGCGGCGCAGCGCCAGGGGAAGCAGGCAGCGGAAGAAATAGTATTGCTGTTTGTGGAAATCCCGGAACAGCAGGGGGATGACGTCATGGATGGTGATGGCCTGGTTGGGATGGAAGAAACCGGCCTCCAATTGGCTGGTGGTAAAAAGCGGAAATCGGCGGTGTTTCAGGCTCAAAAAATTAGCGAACAACAGGCGCAGCAAGTGCCCCTTGAACCCGTAATCCGGGGAGAGCCGCCCGGAAACCCATTTGAGGGTGAAATTCTCCGGGAAGCTGATTTCGCGAATATGCGCAGCGGCGTTGCGGTTCAGATAGACGAGGAAGCGCAGGCGAGTTGACCGGGCGGCGAATTGCTTGAGCAGGCTGAGGGTGTAGATGCCGATCCCGCTCAAATTTTTCCCGATATTGGTGGCGTTGATGACCACCGTGTTTTTCACATGGGTGGGAGATTTTTTCGGTATCATGGAACTCCTGTTTCAGTCGGTATAGTGAATTTTGAAATTCGTAGGCGTTCCCAAACGGAGTGTCAAACTTCAGTTTGACACCGGTGATTTAAAGCCAAATGGTCCGATGAATTGTTTAAGCTTCCTCACTGTCAAACTGAAGTTTGACACTCCAGAACCGGCACCCCGCTGGTTGCCCGATAAGCGGCGGCGACCTCCGCGGGAGCGCCGTCCCGCACTAACCTGCCCCGGTCCAGCCAGACCAGGCGGCTGCACTGGGTAACCAGGAAGTCCAGGTTGTGGGAAACGAAAATGGTGGTGCTGCCCGCCTGCATCAGCCGCTGCATGCGCACGATGCACTTGCGCATGAAGAATTCATCGCCCACCCCGAATACTTCGTCCACCAAAAGCACTTCCGGGCGCACGTCCGTGGCGATGGCAAAGGCCAGCCGGGCATACATCCCGGAGGAATAGTTCTTCACCGGCTCGTCGATGAAATCGCCCAACTCCGAAAAGCGGATGATTCCCTCCATTTTCGCCGCGATTTCCTGCCGGGAATAGCCCATCAACATGCCGGCTAAGTAGCAATTCTCCCGCCCGGAGAGATCCGGCTGAAAACCGATCCCCAATTCCAACAGGGGGACGATATGGCGGTGATTGGCGTGGTGCACCTTCCCGGCCTGGGGGGTGATCACCCGGGTGAGCACCCGCAGCAGGGTGGATTTTCCCGCCCCGTTGCGCCCGATGATGCCCAGGTGCTCTCCCTCCCGGATGGCCAGGGTGAGATTGTCCAGCGCGTGGATTCGGGTATCGTTTTTCCCGTTCAGCAGCGTTCCCAGCGCGTATTTCAGGCTGCGCTGCTTGATGGCGTGTTTTTCAAAATAGACCGAAACGTTTTCCAGTTGAAATATAGTTTCCATAATCATTCCTATTCACTCATTCACCCTTCTCCCCTGCTCCAACTCATCTTGCCCCCCGCCGGTATAATCACAGGTAAAAATAAAACCGTCCCCGGTAACGGTTCATCAGATAATATCCTAACGCCAGGAAGGCGACGCCGACCGCAAAGGACACCAGCCAGTCGATCATACCCGGCCAGGCGCCCTGGTACACCGGCTTCTGGAACAGCGCCGCGAAGTAGGTAACCGGATGCCAGCGCATCATCTGCCCCTGCAAGCTTTCCGGGGGAAACAGGTCCGGCTTGAACAGAATCGGGGCGGAGAAAAACAGCAGCGCCAGCGCCATCTGCACCAGGGTTTTCACGTCGCGGAAGAAGGTGAACAGCACCGCGCTGACCATTCCCGCGCCCAACCCGAACAGCGCCCAGGGCACGATGGACAACGGCAGGATCAGCAGATGGATGCTCCAGGAACTTTTCAGGAAGGCGAAGATCACGAATACCACCGCTAAGGAGAACAGGAACTCCACGCTGGCGATCAACCAGCGGGTAAGCGGGAAGACTAAGGGGGAGACGTACATCTTCTTCAACAGCCACTCCCCCCCGACAATCGAATCCATGCCGCTGTTCACCACCTTCTCGAAATAGCGCCAGGGCACTAACACGCTGAACAGGAACACCGCGTAATCGCTGATGTTCATGCGGTTCACCACCGAGAAAATCAGGCTGAGAATGGCCAGGAACATCGCCGGTTCCAGGAAATTCCACAAAAACCCCAGGGCGGTATAGCGGTATTTCAGTTTCAACTGGCTTTTGGCGTAGAACCAGGTAAAACGCAGGGAGGTTGCATCCATGTTGAATTCCTATGTTTTTAGTGCTCCGGTGTTTATGTGTTTGGGTATCGAGACAGTAACAAACTATCAATGCTAATCACGAGTTGACCCCCAAATGATACGATTTAGGGCATTTTCTAAGGGGATTCCTGCATTCGCAGGAATGACCTCACTAATTCTGTCACTCCTGCGAATGCAGGAGTCTCATTTTTCGTCTCAAAATTCCACCTCGTGATTCGCATTATAACACCTGAACACTCGAACACCTGAACACTTAAGTTACCCTTTCTAACTTGAAGGCGCCCGCCGTTGGAAGATCTTTTTGAACCCCGGCAACGCTGCGGATTTCGATGTTGCGAAACCGGCAGGAGCCTTCGACAATTTTCCCTAACACCGCGTAGCAGTAATTTTCATCCGTGGGGATGGAAAGAGCCTTCCGTAGCGGCCCGCTTTCCGTAACTTCCAGGTTCTCTTCCGCCACGCATTCGACGCTACGGGAGGCCAGGGTGGCGTAGCGATGAATGCGCAGTTGCAGGGTGCAGGGTTGATAGGGCGGCAAATCCGCCGCTTGCAGCCGGATTTCGAACCTGCGCGGGCCGTTCCCGAACCAGGCATAATCGCTGTGAAAAATGGTATCGTCTGCCGGGATGGCGTCTTCCGGGCGGGAAAAAAACTCCGCGTGATCTAAAAAGTACCGGGAGACGCCAGCCGGCAAGGCAGAAAAGGGATGGATGCCCAGTTCACAGGTTTTCAAAAGACGCCGGTATTCGGCGATGCCTTCCTCCAAAAAGCGGCGGGATGCCTCCAGCCCGCTGAAACTGAGTGGGCGTTTTTCTTTGCTCTCTTCATCCTTACGCAGGATGAGCGAGATGGAAGTGAAGGGATATTTACCCCGCAACAGCAGCAAATGGGGATATTCTTCCATCAGCGCCGCGCCGAAATGGTTTTTTCCGCCAAAAGCCAGATGTTTGATGTTAGAGGGCAGGGGAAAATGCGCCCGGTGCGCGGCCAGGCTAACCTCCGGCTGTTGATCCGGCGCAAGCGGGCTGGCGGCAATCAAATCCCCCAGGTACGCGGGTGAGAAAATAAAATTATTAGGGTCTGCGATGGTTTCATCCCCGAAGTGCAGCTCCGTGGTGAATACGTAAATCCCACCGTCTTTCAGCACCCGGTGCACTTCCTGCAAGTGCTTCAGAAAGTCCCCGTACTCCCCGATGTGCTCGAAGGAGCAGGATGAATAGCAGAAATCGAAGCTCTTATCGGGAAACTCCAACCGGCGCATATCCATCCGCAGCGCCTGGAGTTTGGAATCGTCCACCGGGAACGGTTTATCGGTTTTGATAAAGCGATCCGGGTCCTCGGTTTTGGCGCAGTCCCAGGTGGTATCAGTTTCGTACAGATCCGTTACCACCAGCCGCCGGATGTGTTGTGCGATGGCGTACAGCACCCGCTCTTTACCGCCGCCCAGGCAAAGCCCCACTTTATCCGGCTGCAACAGGCCGTATTTCCGCAGCGCCAGAAAAATTATGGCAAACTCCCACTGCTTGCGGTGAAAACGGGGCCTTTCCCGTAACTCCTTTTGGATAACCTCCAATACTTCCGTATCAAACCAGTCTGCGGCGTCGCAAACCTTGCTCAAGGTATTCATGGAATCTCCTTCGGGTTTATTTCATCAGTAATCGCCTGTTACGCAATACGGAATACGCAATACGAATGTGTAATGCGTATTCCGTATTGCGTTCCTGTTAGTTCTCCTGCAATTGCTTTTCTAACGTCTCCATGATTCGCGCCACGGGAATATGCGCCATGCAAATGCTGGTGCGCATATTGGTCAGTTTGCAGGGGAGGGTCTCGTTGCGCCAGCAGGCCACGCAATTCAGGTTGGCGCGGGCGTCTAAATAAGTGCAGCGCGGGTAATCTTTAGTGCGCGCCTTGCCGTCGATGGGGCCGAAGAGCGCCACGCAGGGAATGTTGAATGCCGCGGCCAGGTGCACGAAGGCGGAATCCGGGGCGACAATGGCGTTGCAGCGGCTGGCCAGCGCAAACGCCTGCCGGATGCCCAGGGAGTCGATTTTGATGACGTTCTCGAAGTCGCATCCGCGGATGGGTTTGGCGTCGAATACCAGCACGGTATAGTGCTGAGAGAGCTTGCGCACCAACTGCTCGGTATGGGGATAATCGCGGTACACCTCGTCGGCGTGGAGCTGCACCCCGATCACCGGTTTCCCGGTTAGCCCGTTCTCCCGCCAGAATTTCTGCCGGAATTCCTTGTCCTCCTCGCTGAGAAAATAGCGCGGGCGGCGATTCATGGAGCGCAGGCGCAGCCCCCGAACCCCCAGGGAGCGGGCAAAGATTTCGATGCGGGTTTTCTTCACCCGCGGGGCGGTGCGGCTTTCCACCCGCGCCGCGGGGCAGTCGGTGAGGTTGAACCACTTGCGATAGGCGGTAAAATCGAAAGCGCCGTTTTCAATATCCACTAAGGTTACGTCCGGGTTGCCCTGGAACACGCTGAAATAGCGTTTCGGGAGCGCCAGGTGGATTTCCTGGCCGGGATATTTTTGCTTCAGGGCGTAAATGCCGGGGGTCATCATCAACAGGTCGCCGATGCCGCCCATGGCCCGGGTGATCAACAGGTGCCGGCGCTGGCGGGGGGAAGCATGGACCGCTTTCCCATGCAGGGTCCCGTTCCCGTTCGGGGAAGGGCGGGGAGCGGCTTTGATGGAGGCCGCGCCGGCATCGAATAATTCGCTGCCCCGGAAATAATTAAGTCCGTACACGTAACCCAGTATGCCTAATCTCATGGCCCGGCTGAAAAAGCCCAGGCGCAGGCGGCGGAAATCGGGCATTTTGTAATAAAACCAGTGCACAAAAAACAAGATTTTATCGGAAATTCGCACCGTGGGATCAAAAAACAGCCGGTAAGAGCGCCGGTAAGTTCTGCCAAGCTGTTCCACAAAACGGCGGCGGTTGTCGATGTCGGTATAGAAATGGCGCAATCCCCACAGCATCAGGCGCTTATAATAATGCACGTCTTCGTTCTGCAGGGCCAACTGCCCTAATTTGAAAAGAATTTCCGGGATTTGATTGCGGTCGGTGAGCAAAAACGGGCGGCGGGCCAGGTCTTCGAGAACCGCGAAGGCCCGGGGAAGCTGGCCTTTGTCGCTGAAAATCTGCGCCATGCGGCTCAACAACATGGTTTGGAGATCCGGAAATTTATTGATCCCCATGACCCGGGCTTCCTCGATGTAAAGGAGCGCTTCATCGGCCAGGGATAATTTTACCAGCTCGTCGCTCCAATAAAGAATGGATTGAAACAGCTCCCGGGGATAAATCCCGCTGCTTTTGCAATCGGCGATGAACAATTTGAGGGTTTCGTCGATGAACGCTTTTTCGCTCTCCGCGGCCGCTTCCGCGTGAACCCCTAACAGCTTCCGCAGCTTCTGGATGCCGCCCCAGATGGCCTGGCTCAAAACGTATTTATCGGCGTATTTGGTTCTTTCCCCCGGGGGAATGCGGTGCAAGATGGCGTGAACCTGCTCGTATTGCCCGGTAAAAGCGATGTACTCCAACTCCCGCGGCTGCACGGCGCCATGAATGGACAGAACAATATTGGGTAGCGGGTATGCATTCATATTGTAATCCTTTCCAAACCCGGTTTAATGCTCGCATCTTCGCTGAAACTTTCGACTAATACATCGCGGCAGAGTTAGTCCGCCGCCAGTTTTACTGGTTGCGAAGTTCAACTT
>CAZFVV010000046.1:33371-36450 GCA_964522165.1 uncultured Calditrichaceae bacterium | reverse complement strand
TAGGGCAAATCCCTTGAACTAATACCTTCTACTTTAGAGGCATGGGGAATTTCTGCCCCCGGAACTTTTTGTTTAATTTCAGATTTGTTAATCTTGGCCCCGGCATTATATTGCCAACGGTTCCTTAACGTCAGGCCCGGGCAGGAACCCGAAGGGGACAATCGAATCGCATCATTGCCAGGGAAAATACCTTACTCAACCAAAGGAGCGCGCCATGAATTTCGATCTCACCGAGGAGCAGATTTCCCTCCGCAACATGGTTCGGGAATTTGCCGCAGAAGAAATTACCCCCCACGTCTTGGAGTACGATGAGACCAAAACCTTTCCGCAACATTTGATCGGCAAAATGGGAGAGTTGGGGCTCCTGGGAATCGTTTTCCCGGAAGAATACGGGGGAGCGGGGATGGGTTATATTGAATACGCCCTGGCCGTGGAAGAGCTTTCCGCCGCCGATCCCTCCATCGGATTGACCGTGGCGGCGCACAATTCCCTGGGCACCAACCACATCTTCACCTATGCTACCGAGGAGCAGCGCCGCAAATTCATCCCTCCCCTGCTCACCGGCAAAACCCTGGCCGCCTGGGCGCTTACCGAGCCTGGCGGGGGCAGCGACGCCTTCGGCTTAAAGAGCACCGCCCGCAAGGAAGGCCGTTTCTGGATTCTCAACGGTTCTAAAACTTTTATCACCAACCCCACTTACGCCGATTACTGCGTGGTGATGGCCCGCACCAACCCGGAAAAAGGCAAAGCCGGTATTTCCGCGTTCATCCTGGAAAAAGGGATGCCCGGCTACAGCGTGGGAGCGCCCATGAACAAGTTGGGAATGCGCGCCAGCGACACCGCGGAACTGTTTTTCGAGGATTGCCCGGTTCCGGAAGCCAATTTGCTGGGCAGGGAAGGAGAGGGATATTTTGACTCCCTGGGAATTTTAGACGGCGGGCGGATCAGCATTGCCGCCATGTGCGTGGGCATTGCCCGGGGGGCTTTTGAGCACGCCGTGCGCTACGCCCAGGAACGCAGCGCCTTCGGGAAAAAGATTGCCCAGTTCCAGGCCATCAAGATAAAACTGGCCGACATGGCCACCCAGGTTGATGCCGCGCGGCTGTTGACCCTCCGCGCCGCGGCCATGAAAGACCAGGGAAAAGACGTCAGTTTAGAATCCGCCATGGCGAAATTATACAGCAGCGAGATCGCCATCCAGGTGGCGAATGAGGCGGTGCAGATTTTCGGCGGCTACGGTTACATGAAAGACTACCCGGTGGAAAAATATTATCGCGACGCCAAGTTAGGCACCATCGGCGAGGGTACTTCCGAAATCATCCGCATGGTCATCGCCCGGGATGTGATCCAGCAATATGCCCGCGAACTGGAGCCAGAATTAGCGTAGAGAACTTTCTGAACTGCCTGGAGAGCGGACAATGCAAAAATGCCTGAAAAATTTCTTCATTCTGATGCTGTTGGGAGCGATTATGATCGGTTGTGAAAAGAAAGAACCGCTCATTCAAGACTACCTGGACGTGAATGAACTGAAAACCCGCCTGGCCAAATTCACCCCCGTGGAAATCGGGTATGATGAATCCGCCCTGGGCGAAGGCGACCGGCAGGCGCTGCTGAAAATGGTGCAGGCGGCCAAATTGATGGATGAACTCTTCCTCCGCCAGGTCTATGATCAGAACGCGGCCATCCGGGAGGAGCTGAGAACCGGCGCGAATGCAGATTACGCGCTGCTAAACGACTATTTTACCATCAACTTCGGCCCTTTTGACCGTCTGGAGGGCGATCAGCCGTTTATTAACTTAAACCAGCCCAAACCGGCCGGGGCCAATTTTTATCCTCCGGACCTGACAAAAGAAGCGTTTGAACAATGGTTAGGCGGGCATCCGGAAGACCGGGAGGCCTTTACCGGCTATTTTACAGTGATCCGCCGCCAGGGTGAAAACCTGGTCGCCATCCCTTATTCCGAAGCCTACAAAGCCTTCCTGGAGCCGGCCGCGCGATTGCTGAAAGAGGCGGCCGCGCTCACGGAAAATTCTTCCCTGAAAATCTACTTGAACAGCCGGGCGGATGCTTTCCTGAGCAACGATTACTTTCAAAGCGATATGGACTGGATGGATTTGCAAGACCACAACATCGAGATCGTCATCGGCCCCTACGAAGTGTACGAGGATAAACAGTTCGGTTATAAAGCCGCGTTCGAAGCGTTTATCACGCTGGTGCATCATGAGGACGGCCAAAAACTCCGCAAGGTCGCCGAATACTTAGACGATCTGGAGCGGCGCTTGCCCATTCCCGATGAGCACAAAAATTTTGACCGGGGCAAGGCCTCTCCCATCGTGGTGGCGGATGAAGTTTTCACCGCCGGGGATACCAAAGCCGGGGTGCAGACCATCGCCTTCAATCTGCCCAACGACGAGCGGGTGCGGGAAGCTAAAGGCAGCAAAAAGGTAATGCTGAAAAACGTCTCCCGGGCCAAGTATGACAACATTTCCACCCCCATCATGCAGCGGGTGCTGGCGGAAGAGGATCTGGCCAAAGTCTCCTTCGAGGCCTTTTTCTACCACGTGCTGCTGCACGAGATGTGCCACGGCATCGGTCCGGGGAAAATCATAAAGAACGGGCAGGAAACCACGGTCAATAAAGAATTGCAGGAAACCTATCCCACTTTAGAAGAAGCGAAAGCGGATATCGTGGGCTTGTATCAATTCCCCTACCTGGTGGAAAAGGGCGTTTTTGCGCCGGAGCTGGCCGGTCAGGTGTATGCCAGCTTCGTGGGGGGAATTTTCCGCAGCGTGCGCTTCGGCGTTGAAGCGGCGCACGGCGGCGGAAACGCCATCATTCTCAACTACCTGATGGAGAAGGGCGCGGTGGAATTCGATCCGGCCAGCGAGCGTTTCCGGGTCAATTATCAGAAAATCGGCGACGCGGTGCGCGATCTTTCCCGGGGAATTTTGATGATCCAGGCGTTAGGCGATTACCAGGGCGCGAAAGCGCTGATCGAAAAATATCGCAAAATTACCCCGGAGCTGCAAATTGCCCTGAATAAACTGAATGATATTCCGGTCGATATCCGGCCTCAATT
>CAZFVV010000046.1:17739-33271 GCA_964522165.1 uncultured Calditrichaceae bacterium | reverse complement strand
ATGAAGATTATCGTCACGGCGGTGGGAAGCACCGGCGACATCCAACCTTTTGTGGCCCTGGCGGAGGCCTTGAAGCGGGCCGGCCATACCGTGAAGGTCTGTTCCTATGATATTTACAAGAAGAAGTTCGACAAAATCAGCGTACCTTTTGCCGCAGTAGGTCCCCCGGTTGATGACCACCGGGTTAGCGACGTACGCGATACTTTGAAAAAACTCCGCCCCCTGAAGAAACTGGATTACCTGGTTAATGAAGTTTTCTTATACGAGGGAGAAAAATTTTACGCTGATTCCATCGAAGCTTCCCGGGGGTATCATTTCGGTATCTGCCACAGCCTGGATTTTATCGGCCAGCACGTAATGATGCAAAATCAGATTCCCTGGGCTTCGGTTATCTTTGCGCCCGGCGTCATTCGCACGGCGTTTACCCCCCCCATGCATCTTCCCAACCTGGGCAGACTTGGAAACCGCCTGAGCTGGAAAGTTCTGGAGTGGATCAAAGCCGGTTTCGAACGGAAAATTGAGGGGTATCTATACCGGTTGAATGGTATTCGCCGCAAAATCAACGCCGTGGGCACGTTTTCCCCGCATCTGAACCTGGTGGCCTGTTCCGGCCATGTAACGCCGATCTATCCCGATTGGCCGGACAATTTTGTGGTAACGGGGGCGTGGTTCATCCGCGGAGGCGCCTACGCCCCACCGCCGGAAGTCGCCCGGTTTGTGGAAGAAGGGGAGGTGGATGTGGTATTCACCTTCGGTTCCATGGCCAGGGCAGAAGGAGAACAAATCGAGCAAGTGTTCCGAAAAGCGGTGGAAAAATCTCGAATTCGGGCGATCATTCAGCAGGGTTGGAATACGGGTGCCCAGATTCGCCGGGAATCCGCCGACCTGCTGTTCGTCGATTATAACCTGCCGCACGGCTATCTGTTCGGAAGAACCAAAATTGTGGTTTATACCGGGGGAACCAACACGGTTATGGAAGTGTGCAAAGCCGGGGCAGCCTCCATTGTGGTACCTCAACTCCCGGACCAAAAATATTGGGCAACCGTTCTGCATCGCCTGGGAGTGGGCAGCAAGCCGCTTTTCCCAAAAAATCTGGCCGCGGAAACGCTGGCATCGAAGATCCGGCGGGTTTTAGAAGACGGGGAAATGCTTCGTAAGGCTCAGGAGTTATCTCTGAAAATCAAAGCGGAGGAAGGGACGGAGAATGCGGTTCGCGCCATTGAGGAGTTTGTTTATAAAAATCGTTGAGGGGAAGGGGATAAGAATAAAGAAACCGCACGCGTGGGGAGGGACCATTAGCATGCGGTTTCTCTTGGGTTGAGGAGGGAGAACAAAAGTTAGCTCATCGCATTTACAAAACGCGTTAAACTCGATTTTTTGTTCGCCGCCATGTTGGGGTGAATAATACCTTTACCCACCAGCTTGTCAATTACCGAGTACGCATTAACAAGCGCCTGAGCGGCGGCTTCTTTACCCTGGGCTTCTCTAACCCGCCTGAGTGCTGTTTTCAAACGGGATTTGTAGGTTCGATTCCGTTGCCGGTTTTTTTCCGAAATCCGAATTCGTTTAATCGCTGATTTATGGTGCGCCATTCCTTTTCTGTCCCTTAGTTAATTTAATCATTCCTGCTAATTAATTGCTGCCCAATTTAAAGCGATTTTAAAACTTTGTCAATTGCAATTTCAAAAAAATCTTTAAGAGGTTAGAAAAAACTTAAAGCACCCGTCAAATGCGGATGATTATCCAAAAAGTCATAAGGGGAAGCCGGTAGGTTATTTCTTTCCAATTCTCTTAACTATGCCGTGAATCTAAAGGGGGCTTTTTTCCACTAAAGTGATTTTCGTCAATTCTGCCCTGGCTCCTTTTATGCTTAATGATTGCTTAATCATATAGTTATCGTAAAATTGATGGAGTTGAAATAAGGAGAGCCATAAACCCAAATTGTGAGCTTTTCCACAACCAAACCATATCCTTGAACGTATGTTGCAACCGTATCACCAAAACAGGGAAAGGTTGGCAATGAAATTAAAGATCAAGGTAAAGATGAAGATAAAACGGGTTTGAAAAACAACACGTTTTAGTGCAAAACCCCGCAATTGTGCGGGGTTTTTTTTTGAACTGAATTTCATCAGGGAGAGGGCACCTGGGTAATCCAGGCGTCGGCGAACTTCTCCCGCTTCAATTTTTTCAGGTATTCTTCCGCCTCGGAGCGGTCGTTGAATTTTCCCACCAGCACCTTCCAGGAAGAAGCCTGGTTGACCGCCTCTACCGGCTGGTCCAGGTCCCCGGCCAGGGTTTCCTTCAACTGCGCGGCCTTCAACTGGTCGTTGGTGGCAAACACCTGGATAGCATAATAATACCCCGGTTGCTCTTCAAACTGTTGCTCTTCAAGCTGCTGCTGTTGAAACGCCTGCTGTTCTTCGATACTTTTGGGGCGGTGCACATCCGCTTCGACGATCCAAACCCCCTGCACTTTGGAATAACGCAGCTTATCCAGGAGGATTTCCGCATCCCGGCGATTGTCAAAATTGCCGATTTGCACTTTGTAGAGGCTATTTTCATAGATCACATATACCGAATCCAGTTGCAGCGCCCGGAGCTGCTCCGCCACCCGCCGGGCATTCTCCTGCTGGGTGCCGGCGAAGGCCTGGCAGCGATACCCTTTTTCTACCGTGTAAGGCTGCGCTGCAATAATTTTGGCCCGTTTTCCTTCCGTCAGCAGGCTGACCCGATCTCGTTTGTAGGTGTTGATCAATTCCGGGAAGCTGCGGCTTTCCAGAAACTGCTTCAAATCCGGCGGCATCTGCGAATACGCCGGTGTGCTCCATCCGCCCCAGAGCGCCAGGAACAGCAGAATGCGGATCGAAAATCTTAAATGGCGTTGCATAACGTGATCTTTCCAGCTAAGGGTGGCAATTTCATCAATAGAATTTCACCATGCTCAGGTTAGGATAATAAAATCCCAGGATGCTTTTGTAGGAATTTCCTTTTAAAGCCAGGCCGATGGCTCCCCACTGGCACATGCCTTCCCCGTGCCCGGCTCCCGCGCCAATAAGATAAAGTTTTTCCCAACTGCCCGGGGATTCGGTAAAAAAGAAAAAGTTGCTGGGCAGCACCTTTCCGGTCTGGTCTGCCAGAACCCTGCGGATGCGAAAACCGCTCACTGGGAAAAGCTGATCCTCCACCCGCATAACCATTTCTTCGATGCGCCCACTCTGCCGGCGTTTGGCAATTTGGATATCCAGCTTGCAGCCGGTTTCCAGCCAGTCGCGCACCAGCAGGGAATCCAGCCGAAATTCTTTTTGCAAATTCCACAGAATGGTTTCCAGGGTGCGAACTTCTACCCAGCGATAATAAGGGGAGACTTTACAGTTATAATCATTATCGCTTAAATCATAAGCGAAGGCGCCGCTTCCGGCAGAAGCGGCAGCAAGCGTGTCCGGGGTAGCCTCTACCACCCCCCCGCAGGTGGAGTGAAAGAAAATTTTATTGACCCGGCTGGAATTGGCCAGAATAATTCCCCGGGTGGCGGTAATGGCGTCTTCCGCAAGGGGGGCCTTTTTGAGCATCCCCTGGTACACCTGGTCTTGCACGTCGGAGTAGATATCGTAGCGGCTGTTTATGGGATTTTGCAAGCGATAGATCGCGTAGGTTCGCGCGGCAATCGCCTGGGCGTAAATGGCTTCCTGGTATTCGTGCTGGTTGGTGGGAATTTCAAAGGGAACTACTCCCAGGAGATATGTTTCCACGGGGAGTTTATTTACCACCGTCACCCCCTGCTCTTCTACCTGGAACCACAATTCCCCGGCATAGGGAATATCGTTAAAAATGAAGCGATCGCCGGAAGCCGAGGGTTTGAATACCACGGTTTGGGGGGCCGAAAGTTCATAATAGCGGCGGTCGTTCTTGAGGATGAGGTCAGTTCCCCGGAAAGAGGCGTTCAGGGTGCCGATGCTTTGGTCCAACTGGTAGCGGGCTTCTTCCAGCTCCAAAATGTAAACGCCTTCAAAACCCAGGGTAGCGGCAGCAAGATTTTCCGCCAGGCAAGCCCGGATATTCGGTTCGCCTTCTTTTCCGGCGGTTTCCACGGCGGAAGGAACGGAGGAAGCGCAGCCGAGAACCATTTTCCCGGCCAGTAGGAGCACAACCCACCGAAGGAGTACCGCCCGATTGCGAACCCCATTTCGGAAAGATTTTGGGGACCGGTTCATTGCCCTGTCAATACAAAGATCGTTCATCATATTCAACCGGATTATTAAATTTTAGAAGTATTTAAAATTTAGAAAATTGATTCCCACCCGGAATCCAAATCCCGATACATTAATTTCTTGATAGACGGGCAACCCGTCTCCATAGGCAGAATAATCGCTTTTGGCTTTCGCTGAATTATAAATCAGGTCGCCAAAGATCATACTGCTCCGGCTGATGCCAATCCCCAGCCCCGCGGAAATTTGCAATCCAGGGGTGTCGAATGTACGCGTTCGAGAAACGTTCTCCACGTAATTTTTTTCCGAAACCACAATATGCTCCCACCCCAGGTTACCGGATCCCCGGTAAAAAAAGCGATTGCCAAGAGAGTATTCATAATAAAAACCGATGAATATCGAAAGAATAGTGTTAGAAAAATCCACCTCTACCTGTTCGGTGGTTATGACCTGGCCCCCGGATATCTCATCCGCCACCGTGGTCGCCCTGGTATAAGAAGACCTGAAATAATTCGCTTCCAGTTGCCACCATAACCGGTCGTCGATTCGCCTGCCCCGGCTGATTCCCACCATTGTACCGGCGTCGCCGGCCTGGGGATCTAATTGCCCGATTCGGAGCTCCAGGAAGCGGGTATTTTGGGGCGACTGGATGGTTGGAGCGCAGCTAAAATATATCTGGGTGATGAGTATAAATCCTCCCCAACGTAAAAAAACCGGGTAAAAGCAAATCCATTTGAACGGGGACGGGCAGGAAGGGATCATTGTTTTTTGAGGACCTGTCTCACTCATCCGCGACAACCATCCAATCGGTTTCTCATGAAAAAATCTTTCTGAAATGCGCGAAGTGCTCGGCCGGGGCTTTCCGGTTGAGCGTAGTTATCGTCCCACAAATCAAAAAAACGTGAACCTGTAAAGGTTAATCCCCACCCAGAAGCCTAATCCGGAGAGATTGATTTTCTGAAAGACAGGCAGCCCTTCCTCCGTGGTGCCGGTGCTGTTTTTAGCGGTTACCCCGTTATAGAGAATATCGCCGAACAGGATGCCGGTGCTGCTGATTCTGATGCCGATGCCGGTGGAAAGCTTAAATCCGGGCGCATTGAAATTGCGGGTTCGGGAGACCCCGGCCTGAAAGTTTTGTTCTTTGTTCCAGATGAATTCCCATCCCACCGACGCCGAAGCCCGGTAATAAAACGGACTGTTGGTACCCAACCGCAGTTCATAGTAAAGGGAGCCGAACAGGGCGATATAGGTCGTGGTATAATCCAATTGCACTCTCTCGGTGCTGACAACGCTGCCGCCGCTCACGCTATCAACAACCTCGGTTGACTGGGTGTAATTGGTTCTGAAATAATTCATTTCAAATCCGCCATATAGCCGGTCATCGATGCCGGTGCCAATGGCAATTCCGAAGATGTTGCCGCTGTCGGTATCTTCCGGGTCCAATTCACCGATCTTGAACTCCATGAAATTTTCCAGCTTCCGCTGCGCGTTCAAAGATTGGGGAATTTGCAACAGGATGATTCCGATCACCAGCAGACAAAAAGTCCGACTCATATCACCTCCATAACCTATGCTTCGGGTGGAATATAGGGAATCCCGCTCGTAAAATCAATCTGCAAAACGCTTTGGCGCAAAGTGCATGGTGCAAAGCGCAGAGCGCATGGCGCATAGTGTAAAGATATTCTGTTCTCCTTAGAGATAGGCTTTCTTTGTACTATGCTCTCTGCGCTCTGCGCCATGCGCCATGCGCTCTGCTCAATCCAGCTTTGTCACCCAGCCGAAGGGGTCTTTTTCCCGCTCTAATTGGATACCGATCAGTAGGTCATATAATTTATGGGCTAATTGATAGTCGTTTTTGTTTACATTGTAGGTTTTGTTTTGCCAGCTAATCTCCCGCACCGAGGTAATGGTCGCGCCGGTGCCGCACAGGAAACATTCCTTAGCGCCGGTGCACACTTCTTCCACGCTCAATTCCCTCTCGGCCACTTTCATTGCAAAAACTTCCCGCGCTAACCTGATAATGGATTCCCGGGTGATGCCGGGCAGGATGATGCCTAAGTTGGGGGTAACCAGGGTTCCGTCTTCCATCAGGGCGAAGAAATTCGCCGCCCCCGCTTCTTCCACGAATTTGTTGTGCAGGGTGTCCAGGTACAACGCTTCATCGAAGCCTTTTTTCTGCGCCTCGATCTTGGGACCCATGGTCACGGGGTAATTGCACACCGCCTTGGCGTCGCCGGTGCCGTTGGTGGCGGCGCGGTGCACCTCGGTCACCCAGAGACTGACGATTCCCACTTTATCGAAATAGGGGCCCACCGGGCTGGCGAAAATATAGAATAAATACTCTTTAGAAGCCCGCACCCCTAACAGCGGCTCAGTGCCGATGCACACCGGGCGGAGATACATGCTGTACTTGCCGTCATCGCTGTCGGGAATGAATTCTTCGTTTTGCAGCACCACCTGCCGCACCGCATTCATGAATTTATCCACCGGCACTTCGGGGATGGCCATTTTCCGGCAACTGCGGGCAAAGCGTTGGGCGTTTTCCTCCGGGCGGAACATCACGATGTTTCCCTTGACGCTGCGGTAGGCCTTCATCCCCTCGAAGATGCCCTGGCCGTAATTCAAGATGTTGGCGGCCGGCGACAGTTCAAGATTATGAAATGGAACAGTCTTGCCTTTATCCCAGGCGCCGTTCCGGTAATAACTTTCATACATTTTCATCTCGTGGGCGTTCTTATAAAGCGAAAAAGTCAAATTGCTGAAATCGCGTTTAGCAGCCATAGGTCCTCCTGGCGGTATGTTGAGTGTTTGGTGTTTCCCAAAGGGATGCCTTCGGCACAAGTGTTCGAGTGTTATAGTGTTTTAGTGTTCTGGTGCTGTAGAATTTGAGTGCGAAGCGATGGAGGCATCAATTTGGGCAATTTATACTCGTTAAGGGTTGGTTTTACACTGTCATGCCCGCGAAGGCGGGCATCCATAGCTTTAAAAAACAATGGATTCCCGCTTTCGCGGGAATGACATCGAGAGTAAAATTCTAACCCTTAATCAGTTTATGTTGCGCCTATTACCAAAACACTCAAACACCATAACACTATCACACCTGAACACCGTATTAATCCAACGCTTTTATATTCTCTTCGATCAAATTGAGCTGGGTTTGCCAGTCGTGCAGTTGCTGGCGCTTGCTTTCCACTACCTCCGCCGGGGCGCGGTTGGCGAAATTGGGGTTTCGCAGCTTCTGCTCCAGCGAAGCGATGCCTTTGATCAGGTTGTCGCGCTGGTCTTGCAAGCGCTTCAACTCTTTATCGCGGTCCAGCACCCCTTCCACGTAGATTTCAATATCGCCTAACACCTGCACCGCGGAGAGCTTCGGGCGGGCGGCGGCAGCGGAGATGGCCAGCGTGGAAACCGTGGCCATCTTCTGGATGTGGGAAACCATTTTTTGCAGCACCTCCGCGTCCTGCCCGTTGGCTTTAAGCTGCACCGCCACTTTTTTCGTATGCGGCACGGTGTATTTGTTGCGCACGTCGCGAATTTTACGCACCACTTCCTGCATCAGCTCGATTTCACCCTCCAGGGTTGAATTTTCCCATTCGGGACGCGGCCCGGGCCAGGAGGCGAGGATCAACAGGCCGGAAAGCGGCAGGGCTTCGGAAATACCCCGCGCCGGGGCGCGGTCGTTGAGCAGCTCCCAAATCGCCTCGGTAATGAAGGGAATAAAGGGATGAAACAAGCGCAGCGCCTGATCCAACGCCGTGGCCAGCACCTGGCGGGCGACAAAGCCGCTTTCGGGGTCGTTCATCCGCGGCTTGATCATTTCCAGGTACCAGTCGCAGAATTCACCCCAGAAGAAATCCCGCGCTGCGTTGATCGCGGCGGAGGGGTTGTATTCCGCAAGGCGGGCGGTAACGTTAGCGACGGTTTTGGTGAGCCGGGAGAGAATCCAGCAATCTTCCACCGCCAGATCTTCCATTGCCAGGGGGCGGAATTCCTGCTGGTTCAAATTGTGCATGGCGAAGCGCGCCGCGTTCCAGAGCTTGTTGCAGAAGTTCTTGCCGATCTCGAAGCGGTCGCTGATGATCTTCGCCGCGGGAATGTCCGGCATGGTTCCCAGCACGTCGAACTCCTCCCCGGTTTGGGGATCGATATAGGTAAAAATGGTGCGCCCGTGCTTCGCGACGGCGAGATCCACCTTTTCGCCGCTGAAGGGGGAGATGGCCTGCACCGGCAGGCGGATGTCCTGGGTGCCGGTTTGCATGTCGCAGAGCACGTAGCGCAGGGCGTCCGCGCCGTAAAGCTCGATGATATCCACCGGGTCGATGCCGTTGCCTTTGGATTTGCTCATCCGCTCGCCCTTGCCGTCCAAAATAGTGGCGTGGATGAAACAGTCGGTAAAGGGCACGTCGCCGAGATTGTAGAGGCCGGTAAGCTGCATCCGCGCCACCCAGAGGGTGATAATATCCCGCCCGGTGACCAGGCAGGAGCCGGGATAATAATAGGAAAGCGCATCCGGTTTGCCATTTATGCTGCCGGTGGGCGATTGGCCGGGATCGACTTTCGCGTATTCCGGGTTCGGCCAGCCCAGGGTGGAGTGCGGCCAAATGGCGCTGCTGAACCAGGTATCCAGCACGTCGGGGTCCTGGTACAGCCCCAGGGATTCCATCCGGGCGGCATATTTCGTTTCGCCGTTCTCGTAGCGGATGCACACCTGCACCTCGAAACTTTCTCTTCCGGCGGCTGCAAGAGAGAGGTTCCGGGCTTCGGCGAGGGTAAAAATTTGATCTTCAGCCCCCACTATCCAGGTCCAGATTTGATCTTCCGGAAAACCGGCCAAAACCTCCAGCGCCCGCGGCAGCTCCGCGGCCTTCACGGTCCCGTGCCAGATGGGAATGCGATGCCCCCACCACAACTGCCGGCTGATGCACCAGTCGCGTTTTTCCGCCAGCCAGTTGTAATAAGTGTTGCGATAGCGCACCGGATCGGGGTAAAAGGTCAGGTTTCTACCGGAGGGCGATTTCCAGTCCGGGTCCACCGCATCCATGGCCGCCTGCGCCAGCCCCCCGGCGCGAAATTCTTTCGCGGTTCCCCGCCCCATCACAATGCCGTCTCCCCGGGCGCCTTCCACGTCGCCCATGCGCACGAACCACTGCCGGGAGAGGTAAGGCTCCACCGGGGTTTTGGAGCGATCGGAATGCCCTACTTCGATTTCGCGGTTCTCCACGGCTTCCAACAGGCCGCGGGTTTCCAGGTCCGCCACCACCCGCTCGCGGGCGTAAAAGCGGTCTTCCTCGGCGTATTCCCCGGCGTTGTCGTTCAGGGTCCCGTCGGGATTGAGGATATTGATGATCTCGATCTCGTCTTTGTGGCGCTGCCACACTTCGTAGTCGTTGTAATCGTGCGCCGGGGTGATTTTCACGCAGCCGGAGCCTAATTCCGGTTTGGCCCACTCGTCTAAAATCAGGGGGATGGGGCGTTCCCGGAGGGGCAGCATTACCTTGCGGCCGTCTTTAGCCATTTCGACTAATTTTTTCAGCAGGGGGAGGTGGGTGGTTTTCCGCTCTTCGATCTGGCGCAGCTCTTCGGTCAAAAGAACCCGATCTTTAGAGGAGGCTTCGTTAATTCGCGCTTTGATTTTGGCGATTTCCGCATCCAATGCCGCCCCGGGATCGGGGTGCACCGCCACCGCGGTATCGCCTAACATGGTTTCCGGGCGGGTGGTGGCCACCACCACGAATTCCGGTTCGCCCGGTTTCGGATTAATTACCGGGTATTTGATGTGCCAGAAGTGCCCGGCCACGGTTTCGTGCACCAGCTCGTCGTCGGAGACCGAGGTTTGCAGCTTGCAGTCCCAGTTCACCAGCCGGTAGCCGCGGAAGATCAGGGCGTCTTTGAAGAGGCGGAAAAAAGTTTCCCGCACCGCCGCCGCGCACACCGCATCCATGGTGAAGCGCTGCCGGTCCCAGTCGCAGGAACAGCCCATGGCCTGTTGCTGCTGGATGATCCGCGCCTGGTATTGGTCTTTCCAGGCCCAGATGCGCTCCACCAGCGCCTCCCGCCCGATGTCCTGGCGGGTTTTGCCTTCCAGCTCGAATAAGCGTTTTTCCACCACCGCCTGGGTGGCGATGCCGGCGTGGTCGGTTCCGGGCATCCACAGGGTATTGTCGCCCATCATGCGGCGCCAGCGGATCAGCAAATCCTGCATCACGTTATCCATGGCGTGCCCCATGTGCAGCGCGCCGGTCACGTTGGGCAGGGGCATCATAATCACGTAGCGGTTTTCCCGCTCATCGGGAAAAGCGGCAAAGGCTTTCTTTTTCAGCCAGCGTTCATAGATCGGTTTCTCTATCGCCGCCGGATCGTACACAGAGGGTATTTCTTTCACAGTCACAACTCCTTGCTTCGGGTAATGCGATGTTCGGGTGTTCAAGTGTTTTAGTGTTCAGGTGTTATAGTGTTTCAGTTTATGATTGCTCGATAGCGCAATTTTTGCACCCGGAACACTGCTAAAACACTAAAACACCCGAGCACTTACAAACTGATTCACAGTCTCTTAGCAGTCCGCAAAATATAAGAAACTTCGTGCGTAAATTTAAGGCAAATCAATTTAACGGCGAGGGAATTATAAATAAACAGGTTTTTAAATTTGGAACGGGGCAGGTTCATTGCAAAACTCACGCGACCAGCACGATCCCAATATCCATCACATTGGTTCCGGTGGGGCCGGTTTTGACCAGGCCGCCGGCCTGCTCGAAAAAATGGTAGGCGTCGTTATTCTGCAAATATGCCCGGGAATCTAAATTCAGCGCTTCGGCGGCGCGGTAAATTTCCGGATCGATGAACGCCCCCGCGGCGTCGGTCGGGCCGTCGCCGCCGTCGCTGCCGCAGCTCAGCAAAATATGGGGCTTGGGGATATTTTTCAACTCCATCAACGCCGCCAATGCCAACTCCTGATTACGCCCGCCCTTGCCGCCTCCGCGCACGGTGACGGTGGTCTCCCCTCCGAACAGCAGGCAGGCAGGCCGCGGCAGGGGATGCCCGCTGGCGACGATTTCCTGCACGATGCCGGCTATCGCCCGGGCGGCTTCCCGCGCCTCTCCCTGGATGCGGCTGCTGAGGATCAGGGCGGGGAAGCCCAGGTCTTCCGCGGTTTTCCGCGCTGCGTTCAGCGCCGCCAGGTTATTTCCCAGGATAATATTTTCGACTTTTTCAAAAACCGGGTCCCCGGGCTTGAGAGTTTCCGGCGCTTCTCCGCGCAGCCCTTTTTGAAGATACCCGCTCACAGACGCCGGCAGGCGATTTTCCAGCCGATAGTTACGAACGACGTTCCAGACGTCGGAAAAAGTAGTCGGATCCGGCGCGGTGGGGCCGGAGGCGATGGTTTCCGGGGGATCGCCGATTACGTCGGAGATGGCCAGGGTGAGGCAGCGCGCCGGGGCGATGGCCGCGGCTAACCTTCCGCCTTTGACCAGGGAAAGGTGCTTGCGCAGCGCGTTCATCTCCTCGATGGTCGCGCCGTATTCCAGCAAGCGCCGGGAGGTTTCCTGCAAATCCGTTAGAGAGATGCCGCCGGCGGGAGCTTCCAAACCGGGCAACTTTTCCAGCAGCGCCGATCCTCCGCCGGAAATCAGGCAAATGACTAAATCTTTCTCCCCGGCCTGCTTTACCAGGTTCAACAACGCTTCGGTAGCGTTCAGGCCGTTTTCATCCGGCAGGGGATGCCCCGCTTCCCGGATTCCGATTTTTTGACAGGGGGCGGAGTGGTCGTATTTCACGATCACCAGCCCGCCGGAAATCCGTTCGCCTAACAGCGCCTCCATTGCCCGGGCCATGAATGCCGAGGCTTTCCCCGCGCCGACCAGGTAAATGCGCTCGAACGCCTTCAAATTGAGGATTTCCCGCCCTCGATACCGCAACTGTTCTTCATGCAGGGAAAGATGTTGGCGAATCAACCGTTCGGGCTTGACCGCAGCGATG
The DNA here is from genome assembly GCA_964522165.1 of uncultured Calditrichaceae bacterium. Lineage (GTDB taxonomy): Bacteria > Calditrichota > Calditrichia > RBG-13-44-9 > J075 > JABWBP01. The sequence goes on along the minus strand of CAZFVV010000046.1, from coordinate 21,092 downwards.
GCGGCGTGAAGGATGGCAAAGGCTTGCTCGCGGAGGTTCATGGAAACGGGGTTATTTGCTCTTTTGGGTTTCGGACAGATATTCGGCCTTCCCCGGGGGCAATGGCAGCGCTGCAACCCCGGATGGCCGGCAGGGCTGTTGCATTCTACGGATTCGAGGTTGTTTCTCCGCCTCAATGTCATTCCCGCGAAAGCGCACAGGCGTAAACCTAAGCGAGCGAAACCGTCAATCGGGGTTAAAACCCCTCTGTTTCGAGTAGGCTTCGTATTCCCCGACATAAATGTCGGGGCAATTGATTTGAATAGCCCCGACATTTATGTCGGGGATAAGGGAAATAACACTAAAATCGGGGGTTTTAACCCCCAATCCTGGCCGCAAATCCATTAGGTTTACGCCTGTGCGCGAAAGCGGGAATCCAGGTTTTGCCGGTTTTGGGGTTATGGACCCCCGCTTTCGCGGGAGTGACAGCCCTGGTGAGGCGCTCAATATACGGTATGCAACAGCCCTGGGATGGCCGGGAGTTGCACTCCGGAAGGTAGGGATTTCCCGCTCCGATTGCAATCACCGGATCAAGCGAACCGGGAAACCGGCAGGATTTTCTGTTTATTTTTTCCCCTGAAGCCCCTATATTGCCCACCTTGACAAACAGCAGGAAGATGGGATGGCATACGAAGTTCACCAGGAATTAACCGCTTTATTAGACAAGCTGTTGGGCGCGGACAGCCGCCTGCTCTACAAGCAGATCGGGCGCAAACTGCCCCATACCATCCGCTTCAACCCCCTCAAGGGCGATATTAAAGACCAGCAAGCATTGTTCTTAGAGCAGGGCTTCCGCTTCAAACCGCTGGAGGAGCGGGAGGATATTTTTCAGATGACCTTCCAGCCCTACCCCATCGGGCGCAGCCTTTCCCATTTTTTGGGGCACATCTACGTGCAGGACATCGCCTCCATGATTCCGGCCATAGTGCTGGCCCCCCAGCCGGAAGATTGGGTGCTGGATATGTCCGCCGCCCCCGGCTCCAAAACCACCCTGATGGCCGCGATGATGGAAAACCGGGGGGTCATTTTAGCCAACGACGTGGTTCGGAAACGCTTGAAAGCGTTAGGCAAGAACATCGAGCGGATGAGCCTGTGCAATACCTTGCTCTATAAATGGTATGGAGAGCAGTTCGGGAATACGTTTTTCGAATGCTTCGACAAGGTGCTGCTCGACCCGGCCTGCTCCGGGCTGGGGACCTTGCACAAGAACCCGGAAATTTTAAGCTGGTGGACCCCCGCGCATTGCGAGCGGCTGGCAGATTCGCAAAAAAATTTGCTGATCAGCGCCGTTAAAGCGTTGAAGCCCGGCGGGGAGCTGGTCTATTCCACCTGCACCCTGACCGCGGTGGAAAATGAAGAAATCATCGACTTTGCGCTGAATGAATTCCCCTTAGAGGTGGAGAAGATCGTCCTGCCGGGGATCAAAACCTGGCCGGGATTGGCCGGTTTTGACGGCAAGCCCTTTCATCCGGACCTGGCCAAAACCATCCGCCTCTATCCCATCGATCGGGTCACCGAGGGATTTTACGTGGCGAAGCTGCGCAAAACCGCCTCCACTAAAGCGCCGCGGCAGGAGCGGCAAAAGGAGATCAGCCATATTCCCTTCATCTCTTACCGAACCTCGCCGGTAAAAAAATACCTGGATTACCTCTGCAAGATTTTTGAAATCCCCGCGGCGGTTTTCAAAGATTACGTGTACCTGATGCAAAAGGACATTGTGTTCACCCAGAAAGATATCCTGGATTTCCCGGTGTACGGCGCGCCCTTGCAGATCGGGCTGCCCCTGGCCCGCCCGATGGACTACGGCGCGAAGCTCAACACCGGGGGCTGCCACCTCTTCGGCCACCTGGCCGGGAAAAGAGTCATCGAGCTCCCGGATTTGCCAACCTTAGAGAAATTCGCCAACCGCCAGCCCCTGGATATTTTTCCGCAAGAAAGCGGGCAATATATCGTGAAATATAAAAATTGTATGATCGGTTACGGAGTGGTGGATGACGGGCGTTTGAAAAGCCAGTTTCCCCGGGGCGACTGGCCCTTCCGCCTGACCGGGGAGTGGAACGGGGAGGAAGGGGAGCAGGATAAAATTGGCAATTAGCAATTATAGGGGCAGAAGGCGGGCAGTGAGCAGGAGCAGGGGCAGGGGCAGGAGCAGGAGGCAGTAAGCAATAGGCAACCTGATGATCGGAATTGCCTATTGCCTTTTTGCCTACTGCCTACTAATTCGAGATCTCTACCGCATCGCATTATGGATAAATCCGCATCAAAACCATCGCGCAAGAGAACCGGGCGCGGGGCGGGCATTAACCCTCCCAACCGCTTCGTACCCGTGGAGATTCTTCCCGCGGATGAATACCCGGAAGAAGACGCGCCCTCTCCCCGCACGGAATTTTACAAAGACGCTTCCAAATCCATCATCACTTACAACGACAGCCCCGACGTGGGCTTCAACGCCGGGATCAATCCCTACCGCGGCTGCGAGCACGGCTGTATTTACTGCTACGCCCGCCCCAGCCATGAATATTTCGAGCTTTCCGCGGGACTGGATTTCGAGACCAAAATCTTCGTCAAGGAAAAAGCCCCGGAACTGCTGCGCCGGGAGCTTTCTTCCCGCAAATGGAAACCGCAGGTGATCGGCCTCTCCGGCAACACCGACGCCTACCAGCCGGTGGAGCGCCGTTTGCAGCTCACCCGCCGCTGCTTAGAGGTGCTGGCGGAATTCCGCAATCCCGTGGGAATCGTCACCAAGAATTTCCTGGTCGCCCGGGACATCGACCTGCTGCAAGAGCTGGCGGGTTACCAGGCGGCCGCGGTGCTCATCTCCATCACCACGCTTGACGGGGATCTGGCGCGAATCCTGGAGCCGCGCACCTCTCACCCGGAACGGCGGCTGGAAGCGATCCGGCAACTGCGCGCCGCCGGCATCCCCGCGGGGGTGATGGTTGCGCCGGTCATTCCCGGCCTCACCGACCATGAAATCCCACAGATTGTGCAGTCGGCGGCAAACGCCGGGGCGCAGTACGCCGGCCACACCATGCTGCGGCTGCCCTACAGCGTAAAGGATCTGTTTGTGGATTGGCTGGAGCGGTATTTGCCGGATCGCAAGGATAAAATTTTGAACCGCATCAAGGCGGTGCGGGGCGGGAAACTGAACGACAGCCGTTTTTACGAGCGCATGAGGGGGGAGGGAATTTTCGCAGAGCAGATTCACGACATATTCAAGCTGGCCTGCCGCAAAGCCGGGATTGCCGGCCGGGGACCGCACCTTTCCACAGCGAATTTCCGCAGGCCGGGAGAGCAGTTGGAGATGTTTTGAG
>CAZFVV010000046.1:0-17639 GCA_964522165.1 uncultured Calditrichaceae bacterium | reverse complement strand
CACCTTTCCACAGCGAATTTCCGCAGGCCGGGAGAGCAGTTGGAGATGTTTTGAGAAGACAGGAGGAGGGGCAGGGGGCAGGAGCAGGGGGCAGGGGGCAGGGGCAGGGGTAGGGGGCAGGAGCGGAAGTATGAAGCAAAGTATGCAAATAGGCCAATAAAAATCACTATTGCGTAATTTTCCATCACTATTACCTATTACCCCCTGCCTACTTGCCCCTGCCCCTGCTCCTGCCCCTGCCTTCTCAGAACCGCAGGCGGGTGGAGATCGCCAGCCCCATTCCCTTGAAATCCCCTAAAATAACGCTGCCGTGGTTCAGGTAGGCGAAATCGAGGTACCAATTTTTCAGATCAATGCCGAATCCCAACGCCAGGGAGGAGCCGGTTTGCGCCCCGTAGGTGAAACCGGCTCGCAGGGGAAGCACGGGGAGGCCGGTATATTCCAATCCCGCCGAGACCCTGGCACGGGTGGTGCCGCCCATCCTTTCGTTCAACCCCTGCTCATACTCCGCCGCCAGCAAAAAATGCCGGCTGGCCCGGTAGGCCATGGCGAGGTCCAACACCGTGGGCAGGCGGCTATCGAAAGAGCCGATGGAAACCGTGGTATCCCGGTGCACGATCAGGCTGTCCTGCACCCGGTTGGGGAGGCTGAGGCTGTCGCCGCGAATGGAGAGGAGCTGCTTTTCCGTCCGCACGTCCCATTTTACGCTGCTGGCCAGGTTGAGCACCGTCAATCCGACGGTGAATTTTTCATCGAAGGTCGCCAGCGCCCCTAAGTCCGCCCCAAACCCTTTGCCGCCTTCGGAAGAGAAGATCTCCATCTCCCCGTTCAAATAAACATAGGGATCGTTGGCCGCCAGGCTGAAATCCCGCAATTGTCCCGCGGATTTTTCGACCTGGATGTAGTGATAACCGGTGATATATTTAACCGTCGCGCCCAGGGAGAAGAGATTCAGGGTTGCCTCCGGCCTCGACAAGAGGGGCAGCGCCCCGCTCATTAACACGCCCGTTCCCACCCAGTCGCCGCCGTCGGTATTGTCCAGGTTGTAAATCCTGCCCGGCTCGGCGTTTCCGTTCAGCGGCAATTCGAAAGCGCTGCGGGGAACCGTGGCGGTTGCCACTCCTATCCCCACGAAGGAGATGCTAAAATTGGGCATATAGAAGGCCAACGTATTTACCCGGGCGAACCCATCCACCCGCAGCCCCTTTTCCGGTATGGAGCTGAGAATGTCCTGAATATCTTCGGAAGTAAGCCGCTTGCCGGTGGTAAAATATTCATCGTACTGGCTTTTGCGGAAGCTGTTATTGTTGGCGGTGGCGTTCACGGAGAATAAATTGAACTCGAATTTGAAATCGTTTTTCAAGGCCAGGGTGGCCGGGTTAAGCCCCACGGATTGCAGCCCTCGGGTATCCGCGCCGTTGCTGAAGGCCATTCCGGCCGCCCGGGCGTCGAAGGCCTGCTGGCCGGGAAGGGATTGGCCGATTCCCAGGAGCAGAAAAATCGTTGTGATATTACGGAGTCGTTTTATCATGTTTTTCGATGCTCGATGTTAGATGTTAGATGCTCCTTTGGGGGAATGGTGGATAACGGCCGGCTTCACCTGGCCGAGGGCATCGGTGCAACCAAACTACAAGAACACTACTACCCTCAACCAACCACTCAAACTGTGAAAACACATCCTCACCGCCCTCGGCCAGGTGCAAGCAAAGTTATAAACCGCCTTTGTTGACTGCTACCCTTTAACTGATTGTTCTATTGCACGCTTGCTGTTTCAAACACTTTTACTTCACTCTCCAATTCCTCAGATATATTATCGATTTCCACCTCTAGATCATAATGTGATTGCAGATTGATCCAGAATTGTGGAGACATGTTAAAATATTTACCTAATCTCAGGGCGGTATTCGCCGTAATTCCTCGCTTGCCATGAACGATTTCGTTGATTCGTCTGGCTGGCACATTGATATCTTTTGCCAGGCGATACTGGGTAATGCCCATGGGATTTAAAAATTCTTCTAAGAGTATTTCTCCCGGATGAATAGGAGGTATTTTTCTCTCATCCATTCTTAATCCTTTCTTTAATGATAATCTACAACTTCAACTTCATAGGCGTCGCCCTCACTCCAAATAAAACAGATACGCCATTGATTATTTATCCGAATGCTGTGCTGCCCTTTTCGATCTCCCTTAAGTGCTTCTAAGCGATTAGAGGGCGGTACTCTTAAGGAATTCAGGTCTGGCGCAGCATCCAGCATCCAAAGTTTACGCATCACAATTATTTGAATATCTTGAGGCAGTTTGTGTGAATAGCCCCGATTATAAATTTTTTCAGTCTCCTTATCCTTAAAACTCTTGAGCATGTATCAATAATAACGAATCTCATTATTAGCGTCAAGTCTTATTATTTGCTTCCTGGTTTAAAATTAACTTCCGAGGGGAGAAGAGGAGACCACTACCTCTTTAGGCCTATCGGCTTTGCTGAGCCGTTGGCGCTTCAACACGCAAAACTTTAGGAGCAGAAAGCATGGATAAACAAGCGAACCTAAACAGGCCGCAGAATTAAGCCAATCGGCCTCCAGCAAATTGTTAGGCGCTAAAAAATTAAAGAATGACACATCACGAATATTTTCCGTCGTACACAATCCACTAAAAAGATAATTTCTTGAAATGCCCCCTGCCTTTTTCATCTCAGACTGCTTGATACAACTTTTTTGATCTCCTTAAAAATTATCTATTCACCCCCTGAATAACTCAAAAATCATACACTACAGCTAAAATTTCATCCAGCAGCGTTAGACAACCGGGCTTCTGATTTTGTAGATTTTTGCAGAATCAAGATGAGGGTCAGAGAGCTTGCTGATTGGTACTAAGGGGGTGAGATAAAATTCAGGGGGTGGGATAGGAAGTAATATCCCACCCCCTGAATTTCCCGATTTTTTCTTGAGAAAAATTGAGAAAAAATTACGCGTACCAGACTCATTGGAACTATAACATATTGTAGTCGCCGATTTCCATTCAGTTTCAGTGCGGGTTTAACAAGAGGTTGAGATAGAGGTAACGTTTATTTCATTGGACGTAAACATTTAAGATTATCTCACACCCTAAACTTTAAAGGGAGGTGATAATAAATGCGCCACGTCACAGGAATCAAATACGACCGGGGCTTCCGGTAAGACGCACCAGGACGAAACTCGCAATCAAGGGAAATAGGAGTGGTTGATGAGATATAAAAATCAACCGTTCTTTTAAGCTATTAATCAAATCAATAAGGGAGGGTAACTGCCATGAAAACCAAAATGGCGAAGTTTGTTGCGCCGTTACTGGCGCTGGTCATTTTCAGTTGTGAGGAGCAGCCGCTTAATCCGGCAGCCGATCAGAAAAGCGGGGAAAATGTTCAAAACGCCGCGGTGTTAACAATACCGGAGAAGGGAAAATACAATGTTGAGAACGATGATGATAGCGATAACGCCGAAGTACCAAAATGTATTATCCTGCCGGAATTGCCCGACTGGCCGACCGCCTTTTTTGTTATGGAGGACGCAACGATCCGGGGTGATATCATAACATTTACGCTTTCCTACTCCGGCGGATGCAGAATTCACGACTTCCGGTTGGTAAGCACAACGTTTCAGGAATCACACCCGGTACAGGTTTTTCATACGGATAACGAAGATCCCTGCGACCACTGGATAACCGAGGAGCGGCAATTTGATCTCACACCGTTAAAAGAGCTCTACTTCGAAATGTATGATACTCCCTGCAGCGAGATCATTATAAATCTCGTCGATGCCGCGGCGCGGGAATTAACGGCGACGTATGAATTTTGCCAGGAAGATTTCATTAACGCCGGTTCACAAACTTCCGGAAAACGGGAATAACCTGTAAGGAGGGTAAGATGGGCAGGGATGGCTGCGACAGCTATCCCTGTCTCTTCATATTCATATTAGACCTTATTACTTTTTAAGTTATTGATAAAGCTTAACTTGTTCATTTACCATCAATGGTCAAAAGTTGTCATTCCCGTGAAAACGGGAATCCACTTCGAAGAAATCGTAGATTCCCGCTAAAAACATGCGGGAATGACATGGAAGTAAAAACATCAGTTCATAAAAAACAATTACTTAACCAGTTATAAGGTCTATTGGCGAAGTATTGAGATTATTTAAAGTCAATTTTTCTAATTTTTTAATTATTCCACAATTTCAGGAAAGGAGAATAAGATGAAAATAATATCCCAGGCGTGCAGATCATTTATGGCATATTTGTTTTTCATCTTTCTATTTATGTATTACCCGGTAATCGTTTCCGGGCAATCCTCTTTACCGGTTGATGATGAGATTCCCATCTTTCTACAGAAACAATTGGTTCCGAAAAAATTTAAAGCGAATCATATTAAAAAGAGACCCGGTCTCTATTCCCGTTCGGATTGGGCGGCAATAATTGATTCAACCTGGGGACCGGGATTGCCCACCAACGAGAAACTGGCAATATTTAACACCTTCTGTGATGCTATCGATCAGGATTTCGCTTGTTTCCAGGATCTTAATGTCAACTGGGATTCACTCAGAAGTGTTTATTATGCGGAGATATCATCATTGAACGGGGTCAGCCGGGGACGGTTTGCGGCAATTATGAATTACCTCTCTTTAGCGCTCAAGGAAGCTCATACCAATTGTGAGGATAAAATAGTCAACTGGTCCACACCGCTTGATCCCGGAATTCCATTATTAGTTGTTGGAGGATGGGGAGTGAATACTCACTTCGGCGCTTGTTTAACCCCCCAGCCGGACAGCTCGCTTCTGGTATATAAGACTGTTGACGGCCACCCCTTAGGGCTTGTTCAGGGCGATGTGGTGCTGGGGTATGACAATGTTCCCTGGAAGATACTGTACAAACAATTATTGGCGGCACAATTACCAATTACCGGCTGGTGGTGGGGATGTTCCCAAAGCGCCTACGAACATTCCTGGCTGATGAGCGCGGGGATGAACTGGCATCTGTTTGATACCTTAGATGTGGTGAAATATTATACCGGGGATACACTTCATTTACCGACCGCGCCTTTGGCGGGACAAACTACCAGCATCCTTGGCACAGAACAAATGGACATTCCGGGCGTCCCGAAACCCAATCTTTTGGCGCAGGACTATGTCAATTGGGGGATTGTATCAGGAACGCAAATCGGCTATATCTATGTGATGGGCTGGACGGGAAATGCCGGGGATGAATTTCTTCTGGCGGTCAATGACCTGATGTTTAATCATGAGACTACCGGTTTAATCATTGATTTCCGGTTAAACTATGGTGGAAATATGTTTTTGAGCAATCCTGCCTTAGAACTGCTCTTTAATGCGACGGTAGAAACCATCGGTTTTGCCTGCCGGGCCGACCCCAACAATCATCTGGCAATGTACGTCTGCGCAGCGCCTTCTTTTTATAACATTAATGGCAACCCTTCAACTTATTATGATAAACCGATTGCGGTTTTAACAGGTCCCGGCGCGGTCAGTTCCGGCGACCAGGTTGCCCTGCGCATGAAATTCCATCCCCGGGCCAAAATATTTGGCAAATCTACTACAGCGGCTTTTAATTCCCCAACAATATTAGACCTGGGAAACTCCGATTGGACTTCACGTTACGCAGAGGCGGACGCATTCCTGGTCAGCAACCCGGGACACTATCTAACGCATGATGAATTTGTCGTTGATGAAGAAGTCTGGTTAACACCGGATGACGTTGCCCAGGGATATGACACCGTTGTAAAAGCGGCGATTGCCTGGATGGACAGCCAAATTACCAGTATTCCTCAACCGGTCACTGCCGAAGTTCCTGCGAGCTACCGGTTATATCAAAATTATCCCAATCCCTTTAATCCTTCTACTGCGATAGAGTTCGAATTACCTGAAGCGGCCGAAGTGAAGTTGACCATTTACAACGCACTGGGGCAAGAAGTGAACACCCTGGTGAGCGAGAACTTAACGCCCGGCGAATACAACCTGCAGTGGGACGGAAAAGATGCTTTTGGGAATCCATTGACCAGCGGGGTGTACTTCTACCGGCTTAGAACGGGCTCGTTTACCCAGACCCGGAAGATGATTTTGATGAGGTAAGACGGAGGGTTGGAGTGTTGGAGTAATGGATTTTCCAATACTCCATCAATCCATTCCTCCATTACTCCAGTAAACCGTTCCAAAAACATTTTCTTAAAGCCTATATTTTCCCGCTGCCATTCCCGGTCAGCGCCGGGCGTTCATGTGCCCGCGGTGTTGTGGATGCCCGGCCCGGGGTGGCGGCGGGTGTTGATTTACAACGCACTAAATATTAAGAGAAAATTATGGCTAAACGAGACTCTACTGTGATAAAATTGATTCAAGCATAGATTCATTCGGAAAAATGATAAGATTGGCTATGATTATCGTTTCGGCCAGGTCAAAGATACCGGATACTCGATACTCGCCAAAAATTTATCCAGTATCCAGCGTCGAGTATCCGGTATCAACCCATCTTTCTGGCCAAAATGAAGATTGAGGTTACAATCTCTTTGATATCATCAGAGGATACCGATGAATAGTTGCCATCATTCCCATAGAAAAAAACTGGATGAGCAGTTTCAATTGAAGGGAATCATCGGGTTTCATCCCAAAATAACGGAGGTTTTGAAATTAGTGACCCGGGTGGCGGATACCGGGGCGATTGTGTTGATCTATGGAGAGAGCGGTACCGGCAAGGAATTGCTGGCCCGGGCGCTGCATGAAAACAGCCGCCGCCGGGACAACCCTTTTGTGCCGCTGAACTGCGGGGCATTTCCCGATGCGCTCCTGGAATCGGAGCTTTTTGGTTATAAAAAAGGCGCTTTTACCGGCGCCATGAATGATAAACCGGGCTGGCTGGAGCACGCCGGAGGCGGAACGGTCCTGTTAGATGAAATCCAGGAAATGACCCCTGCCCTGCAAACCAAACTGTTGCGAGTATTGCAGACCGGGGAGTTTAGTCCAGTGGGCAGCACCGAAATAAAGCGATGCGATATCCGGTTCATTGCCGCAACCAACAAAAATTTAACGGAGTTGGTTGGTAAAGGGGAATTCCGGGAAGAACTGTATTATCGCCTCAATGTTGTCGACCTGACCCTGCCCCCGTTGCGGGAGAGAAGAAGCGACATTCCCCTCCTGATAGAGTATTTCCGGCAAATATTCTGCGCCCAATATGGTAAGGTGCATCTTGAAATTTCCGCCGAGGTTCGTAATATTCTCTGCAATTACGAATTCCCCGGGAACATCCGGGAACTGAAAAATATCATCGAGCGCTGCGTGGCGCTCACTTTCGGCAACAGCATCGAAACCTCCGTTCTGCCCGCCCACTTGTTGGAGAGGAACGGCCATTTCTCAGCAGAAAACGGGCTCTCCCCTTTCCAGGAGGCCAAAGAGCGGGCGATTGAAATCTTTGAGCGAGCCTATATCATTGATTGCCTGAAGTATGCCCGGGGAAACATTTCCCGTGCGGCCCGGAACGCCGGTATTCATGTCACCAACCTGCACTTGAAGATTAAGAAATACCAAATCGATCCCCATTTTTTTAAAGACTGACATTGTGCGCTTCTCATCTTTGGGGCTGAAGCCCCAATAATTTTCTATTTGTTCTTTATTCCCCGACATAAATGTCGGGGCAATTCTCGGGGCAATTCATGGAGTAACTTCTAAATGACGACCGGTTACATTTGAATTGCCCCGAGCTTCAGCTCGGGGATAAAAGCCTTCCCAACCCAAACTTCCTGGGGCTTCAGCCCCGAGTGTTGAGATTCGCGTAACATAAGTAAAGAAAAAATCTGACCCAGGTATAGCGTTATCGCTATAACCATAGCGAGGGCGCTATGCTTTTGTCCCTCACAGCTTCTCCACCTCATTGTAGCCGATCTTTTCTTATCTATTAAAAAACAACGACTTTGATTTTCTCAAGTATAAAATCTGCCTTCAATATAAATCCTGGCACGCCAATTGACTAATAACTGTCTAAGCACGTCAGGATGAATTATGAAAAAACCATGTGTGCTGTTATCCGGGAAATCGGTAAGCAGGGATACTGCTTTAATCGCGGAACTTACAAAGAGTGCAGAGGTCTTAAGCAGCCATGACAGTACTAGCATTGATACCGTACTCAAAGCGCGGCGGGTGGATGTCATCGTATTGGAAGTTTCCGGGCAACACCCCGGCGAGGCGGAGATTATCCGGCAGATTAAGGCCCGTTTCCCGAAAATAAAAATCATCTTTATTGATGGGGGGCGGGAGTTAATGGCGAGGGCATTCCAGCATGGAGCAGCGGATGCCTACCGGAGACCGTACCGCTATAGAATGCTGGCAGAAAGGGTGAAGGTTCTGCTGGAGTATTAGAAGAAACTACCATTTCAATGCACATTACATTAAAACAGAAAGTCAAAGTCAAATTCTCAGTAAGCCGCGCTAAATACCTAAGGAGGTAGTGTTATGAGCAAGCAAGCACCATTCCTGGATGTGAGCAGCTTCATTTCGGAGGAAACCGGTCAAGAGCCTCTTGAGACTGCAGTTCCTCCCAGTAGCCCCTTTTTATCGCTCTATGAATCTGAAGAAGCCGGGGGTTTGATCGATCCGGAAGCCGAAGAGTATGTTGTATTTCTCAATGAACTTTACGACGAGGAATTCCATGAGGCGCTGGCCGGTCTGGTGGAGGAAGCGGCCGCCATCTATGAGACCCAATTCCTGCATCAACATGAAGATCCCCAGACTACCGGTTACCAGGCCGAACGGCTCCTCACCCAACACTTCGCCCCTCTTGTTGCCGAGGCCGAGGCGATGTTTGAAGCCCTGGCCAGGGAATTCAGCCAGCGCGATCTGAACACTCTTACAGAAGCCGAGATCGAGACAATTATTGACGGATATCAGCCCTCGACCAGCCTCAACCCCGCCTTTGAGCACTGGGGTTTTTTAAAAAAACTAGCCAAAAAAGCTGTTGGCCTTGCAAAAAAAGGAATCAGTGCAGCGGCAAAGCTTGGTCTCGGACCAATTCTCAATCGGCTTAAGGCGCTCGTCCAGCCGCTGCTCAAGCGAGTCATTCAGACCGCGATTGACAAATTGCCCGCCGCACTGCAACCCATTGCAAAGAATCTGGCCGAGCGGGCGCCCTTCCTGAAGGAATTCGAGGAAAGCCATGACCATGAGTCGAACAATGCTGGCACCTGCAATGTCTGCCGGATTCAGCATGAATTCAACCAGCAAGTCGCCAACCTCCTGTTCGCCTCCTCGGAGGTGGAACAATATCTGGAAGTCGCCCGGGTCTTGACTGAACAACAGGTTGCCGACAGCTATCCTCTGGCAGAACTGGATCGCGCGAGGGAACAATTTGTCGAAAATCTGCGACGCCTGAAAGAAGGCGAGGATCCGACTCCTCACGTCGAGAACTTTATTCCCTTACTACTACCCGCATTGAGGTTGGGGCTTAAACTTGCTGGCCGTCCAAGGGTAGTAAATTTCCTGGCCGGTCTATTGGCCAGGCTCATACAGAAATTCGTTGAACCACAGCATGCAAAGGCGCTCTCGCAAGCTATCGTCGATGCCGGCCTGCGCCTCCTGCAGTTAGAAGCCGCACCTGAAGATGAATCCAGGGCGGCCGCTTCGGCTGTGGCATCAACCGTCGAAGAAACCGTACAGCGTGTTGCCGCACTCCCGGATTACGTCCTGGATAACCAGGAACTCCTGGAAGGTTTTGCGCTGGAAGCCTTTGAACATGCCGCTGCCGCCAATCTCCCTGCGGTTTTACCGGAGGAAACCTATCGAAAACGCCCTCACCTCAAAGAGGCGCGAAAGCTCCGCGGCGTCTGGGTGACAATGCCTGGCGGCCAAAAGAAGCGTTATAAGAAGTTCAGCCGGAAAGTTTCCAGCAAAATCACCCCCTACAAAGCGTCCGAACTCGAGACCTTCGAGGGTATTTCCCTGGAAGAGTTCCTGGAAGAGGAACTCGGGATAGCGCCCGGCGAGGAAGTGGAAGCGGTTGTGCATCTCTATGAGGCGATTCCCGGCACGCGCCTTCCGGAGTTGGCCCGGTCGGAAAAGAATACGCCCGGCCTGGGCGCCCCGGAGGGATACAAGCAACTCCAGCCGTTGACCCGGCAAGCTGCCGAACTCTTGCTGGGTGAACCGGACCTGGGCCGCGAGGTCGATCCTGGACATGCAGCCGGCCCCCACACGCCCATTGCCGGGCAACGGTTTTACTACCTGGAGGTGGCGGGGAAGAAACCCCTCACGACGCCGGGTCCCGCCGGCCGGGCAAAAAAACGCCGCCCTACCCGGGTTCGATTGATTCTCGACTTCCCCAAAAATGAAATCCGGGTTTACCTGTTTTTGGGCGAAATCCGCGCCCAGGAGATAGCGGTAAAACTTCGCCAGCATACCCACGTCGGTGCGGTTGCGGCCCGCTTGGGGCGCATCATGGAGCGCGGGCTGCGCCGGGCGTTCAGCGGTGGCTTCGGGCGGTTGAAAATCCTTCACGAGGCAGTGACCCCGGGCAAAGGATCCTCCGCCCTGCGGCGATTGCCATCCCTGGTTTCCCAGGTTCTAATGGGACGGCTGCAGGAATGGATTCTCAAGGGACTTGCCGATCACCTGAAGCAGCGCGCCGAGGAATTCATCAAAGCCGCCGAGGATACCGCCGATGGGGTAACGGTTGTAATCACCCTCGGCAATCCCCCGGGGTTTCCCCAGCTTCGCCAGGCTCTTAAAGGAAAAGTGCTTTCACCGGGCAGCCTGAAGATGGCCGACGGCGCGCCCGCGGTAAACATCAAGATCACCCCGGGATACACCCATGAATGAGCCAAATATTGCCATCAAAACTCAGCTCGCCCGCCAGGCAGCCCACTGGAGCGCAGCGGCGGCGCGGCTTCAGAACCTGGATGACTTAGCGTCGCCGGCGGCTTGGAACAGCCTGGAGCGCTATCTCGGATTATCCATCCGGCGGCACCTCACGGAAGTGGTAAACACGCTGAACAGCGATGTTACCGCATTGCAAGCGGCGCTGAACATGGTCTCTTCCCCGGCGGATCTCGAGACCGCGCGGCGCAAGTTATTAGCCTTCCGCGCCCGGTACTTGCAGGTCGAGACCACCTTAGACTTTTACGCCGATGCGATCAATACCCGTACCGCCGGCACAATTGCCGGGCTGCTGAGGGCTTGCGATACCCTGGCGCACCGGAGCATGGCCCAGCTTCTCGACCAGGTTGGAAAGCCCACCCCGGTGGTATTGACCTATATAGACAAGGGGCTGGGCGCATCTATCCTGAAGGCCGGGCTGCGCCTGTGGGATCGCACCAGCATCAGTCCCGCGGCAGCCATCAAGATTACCCGGCACAACATCTATCGCCCTACGGCGCTGATTCATGAAGCCGGCCACCAGGTTGCGCACATTGTGGGTTGGAATGAAGAGCTTGCTTCTGCACTGGGTGCCGGTTTGGCCGATGCGCCGGCAGGCGTTGGGGAAGCATGGGCGGGTTGGGCATCGGAGATTGCAGCCGACGCCTTCGCCTTTGTTCATACCGGATACGCGAGCGTCGCCGCCTTGTGCGACGTACTGGACGGCGGGCCCTCCATAAGTTTCCGCCACATCCCTGGCGATCCCCATCCCATCGGCTACATCCGGGTGCTGCTGGGCGTGGAGATGTGCCGGCAGTTCTATGGCGCCGGCCCCTGGGAGGACCTGGCCCGATCCTGGACGCAACTGTACCCCCTTGAAAGAGCGCCGGGTGCAACCGCGCCCCTGTTGCAGGCCTCGCTGTCCTTGCTTCCGCATATCGTCGAGATCATATTGCGCAAGCCCATGCGGGCTTTTGGCGGGCGGGCGCTGGTCGCCATTATTAATCCTGACCGCGTCAAACCGGAAACACTTTGGGCGCTAGAACAACAACTTGGGGCTGCGTTATATAACTCGACGCACTGGATTTGGACCGAAGCGCTGCGTTTGCTGGCCCTCACCGGCTTGCGCACGGCCACTATGGTCGAACGGAAAACAGATATGCTCAAACAACAAGAAGAATGGATGTTAAGACTTGGCGGCGCACTGCAGGCCGCTTAAACCCAAATAGAAGGAGGATACAATCATGCCAGAAAAAACTTCGCAAGACCAACCCATTCCGGCTCTAAAAGAGTTCGGGGAAATCCGGAATGTATTGCGAGTACCCTTCCCAGAAGATCTGAGGGACCTGACACCTCCCGAACTTCCCGAAGACAGGCGATGGCGAGGGCCATGTCTCGGTTACCCGCAATCTGTTGTACGCGGCGGCGCCGCGGAGCCGGTCGAGAAGGCAGAAACGCGGAAGAAAGCGGGACCGTGAAGGCGACGCAATTTTACCCAGAGTTCAATTCAATATTAGAATAAGGAGGTATTCGATATGTTCAGACGATTCGCAGGCAGAATCCCGGGGGGCGCATTAAAGATGTTTGAATGCCATCCATCGGTGTTAACAACATTATTAGAAGTGGCCTGGCAGTCCAGAGCTCACAGCAACTCGGATAAATCCCTGGATTTGGGACACCCGGGCCACAGAAGCGACCTTGCTCACCTGCCAGACTTTTGGCTTGAAGTTCTAAGAGAAAAAGCAGGCATTGTAGCACCAGATGGTTCCGCAGCAATATGGACAGATAGTGCCACGAAAACAGATAATGCCGCCACAACAACCAGAAAGTACAGCACGGTCTTGTGGGACCACCTGATTTACGCCTACATGATCGAAAACACCCGGGTCTACGAAATCTTCCGGCGGGTAATCTTTGAATTCCTGCACGGCGAAAAATTAGGCGTTCCGACGCCCGAGGCACAGCACTGGCTGCGCAACACCGAGGAACTTTTCTACAACGATCCATCCCATTTCTCCATTACGAATATCAGCAGCCATATCCGCCCGGACCTGAGGGCCACACGGCGGAACGCTTACTGGCGAATGTTCGGCATGGACCTCAACCATGGCTCCGATGAAGGCCAGCCCTATTCTTATATCAAGGCGGATGCCTACAACAACGAATTCGTGACCATCTTCGAGGAACTCCTGCGGGAGGTGTGGGTCGCCATCACCAACGTCAACAATACTTCCGGAGCTAACCCAAAGGACGAGGGCAAGATCGAGAACCTGGTCGATAACCTTCACGACATGCTCATGTCGCGCCGGGAAAGCGGCAACCTTTCGCGCGAGGAGTTCACTGCGGTGGCAATGATGTCCTGGTTCCACCTGGCGCTGTCCTTCGATTCGCCAATCGTTGTAGACTTGAGAGCGCAAGCGGCCAGCCCGGAACAGCGGCTTTTCAAGATCGCTCAGCGTATCGGCCTGCCGGCGCACGGCCTTTCCAAAAGCTATTTCGATATTGCGGATGCCATATCGCGGATTCTTATCCAGATCGAAGCGAGCAATACCGCGATTGTGCCCGGCTTTGTGGCTACCGGCACGTCTTTGAATGATCTCCAGAAAACGATGAATACCATTATCACCCACTGGTCCATCATCACCGGGCGCGACATGAAGGCCGGAAAGGTGGCAGTGAGATAAGGAAAGAGGTAATCGATCATGAATTCGGAAGAAGAAAAAAGACGAAAGATTAGCAACCAGCCGCCGGAGGGTCTTGAGTCGCCGTTCCTTGAGGGGGAGTTCTTTGCCCGCGAGATTGACGAGGAGTGGGAAGCGCGCCTGGGAGTGCTGGAAGCGGTAAACCCGTTCCAACATGCCTTTGTGGATCAAACCCTGATCAAGCCAGAGTCTCTGGAAGAGGAGTTCGTGGAGGAGGAACAGGCTGACGCGGATGGTTTTCCAGTGGAGGAAGTTGAATCTTATGGCGAGGAGGCATCGGTGGATCTGGAAGACGAGGAAGCCTACGACGAAGAAGAAGTCCAATACGTGGAAGGAGAGGCAGAGGAAGAAAAGGCCCTGGCTCGTATGAAGTTTGAATTCCAAACCCAGAACCGGATCTGGCGAAATGATGGTACTACCTCAAGCAAGCTTGACCGGAAATACGGTCCCAATGACTTTCTCGTCGATAATAAGGGATTAAGACTTGAGTCCGAGTTCGACGGGGTTCTAGAATTTGAAACGGAGTGGTTTCGTACCTGGCCTAAACTCAAAGAGGCGATAGAAAAAGCAGTTAAGATGACCGAGGATATGAATAACGCTGCTCCGTCAAAATACAACCACACACGGAAGGCGTTCCCGTTTAATATCGATCATTTGCGGAGGGGATCAGCTAAGGAGAAATCACAAGGCTTCTGGGACAAAAGAGAAGGAATGGAAGGTGGGAGGGAAAGAATTTTAAGACAAACAGAGGAGTTGGAGATCGAAATAATCGATGCCAAATGGTGGGCAGCCATTCAATCTTCCGAATGTTTCTTGCTGGAATACTACGAATCTTTCCTAAGACAGCACGAGGAGCCGTCTCGCAAAAACGACACCATCAATCACGCTAAGGCGATCTTGAATACCGCGAACACGGATGGCCTACCTGTAACGGAATTAGCCAAGCTCCGCAGCTTTCTACAAATAATCACCAATTACATTATGCATGGGACGCACAATGATGTTAAAGGACGCCCTGCCAAGTTTGCATTTGGGTTGATGAGCCGGACCAACTTTGCTTCGATGTATTGGTGGTTGCTCACACAGAAAGAAAAGAGGCTGTTTCAAAAAATCGTCAGAACTAATGGGATTCTCAATGAAATGGGTCTGAACCGGCGAACTCCGGTCTTTATTAATGGGTATGGAAGAGAGCGACATGAACCTGGTCCTACTGTACACGAATGGTTAAGCGGGATTGTTAGTGGTGTGGACTTGCTGTCAGTGCGAAGCGGGAAGGGCTTGAGTGCCGCCATGGGTCGATACAATGTGGAAACCAGAAGAGGTAAAAAGGACAGATGGCTGGTGAAGTTCGAAACTCGGAATACGATAATGGGAAGAATGTTCGAGCCCAAGGATTGGGTAATGTATGCATCTAAGCTATTCGATCTGGCGAGCAAAAGGGAGCGTTATGCCCTTTTACTGTTCTCCTATCACGAGGGCATTGCTGACAAAAATAAACTGACGAATTTTGTCTTCCACGCACGCCATCCAGAACTGAGAGGTCGTCAGATCAGGGAGGGCGAACGTGAACTTGCACAAGAGTGGCTGTGGATTCGAGAGGATTTAGTAGGGCTATTATTTCAGGTTCAGGTTGGCCAACTGGGCAACTTTCCTATTTCAGTGGGGGTTGGGCGGATTCGAGAGGATTTAGTGCGACCGTTACTTCAAGGCGTTCAACCTGAACTGGAAGAGTTCGAGGATATTGAAAATCAATATGAGCGATCGTATCATTTCATTTCAGACTCGGAAGATTACACGGGAGACGAAGAAGCTGAGGATGTGGAACTCGAAGATGAGGTTGTCTTCACCGACACAGAGGAGTACGAAAACGAAAGTGAACTGTTCGAGGAACTGGTTCCCTTGACCCTGCCCGCGGCGGCCCCAAAGCTCCCGAGTGACGCCAAAATGCGGGACGAGTTGAAGGCAATGAAAACCACTGAAGCTCGTGCGCTGGAGCAGGTCTTTGCCTCGTTCGGAGATTTCGGGAATTTCGTGAACCTGCTCCCGACCGCGCTTAGAAAGGTCTATACACTAGAAAAAGGATTTCCGCAAAAGCATATCGTCCATGTGGCCCGGCTGGGTGCCGAGTCCTTCATCTACGACGCTCCCCGCCTTAAAGACATCCGGTTATTCCCCTGGGTCGATTATCCGGACATCAACTGGACTCACGGGAGCCGGGGTCTATTGGAAAGCTTTCTCCATTTTTCGATGGGGCGGCTCCATCAAATCTGCCGGATCGCAACACGGCCGGAGACGCATCGGCGGCAAATGGACCGGGCGGGCGCGCTGTTCCGTTTTTTTCACAAGGAACTTGCCAGAGAAGTCCACCGAGAGCCCCGCCAGACGAACATAGCGGAAACTCTGCTGCTCAGCTATCGAACGCTGCTTGTTCAGATTATCTGGCTGCACTACCAGCAGCTCCTGGACGGCTGGCTGACAACGGCGGCGAAGTCCCAACTCCCGGCGAGGATCATCGGAACCGAGTGGGAGAACATTTTGCGAATGGCGGCCATTACGCAAGTCGATGATACACGGGCGCTGGTTCCAGCATTCAATCTGACGCCCACTCTATATCGGGATTACTTCGACCCGAAAGGAACCAGTGATATACGTTATCAACACTATACGAGCGATCCTCCGCCGTTTACCGGCCACGGCCCGGACATGTCGTTCACCACCGTATTTCGCCGCCGCCTTGAGCAGAAGAAGCTAATAGAGGCTCTCCCTAAGGAGTCGAGGGCCGAAACGAACTGGGGGCTGCTTACGAGTTCCAGACCTATCCCGAATATGCATGACAACGCCTCGTGGCAGGCCTGGGTACGAGGGATTGGGGATAAGCCAGTGCATCGTCTTGAGAACAAGTTGAAACTGATGAAACGGATTCTCGACGTTGTGGGCCACTACTTCGACGCGTTCACAATTCATGCACCCCATGACCTGCTCTCGGAATGTAGTCAAAAAAATTATTTGACGGGTGTGTTCCCCCGCGCAGTAACGGGTTCACTGGTTCACGATTGTTTGGTCTATGCCTGCCGCTGGCTCCACATCCTGGGCCCGCTTCTGACGCCAGGCTCGACAAGATACGAAGGCATCGCAAAGCCTCGCATCTTTCTCATCTGGATGCCGGCCCACGTTGGTGTCATGATCCGTGGAAATATTTTCAACCGGGAGGTGATCGTCAGTATCAACAACAAGCATGCCGTAATGATTTACTCGGATGATACCGACGAGGAGGAGGCGAAGAAGGTGGTGCAGGGCATGTACCGGGGGATGAAGACACCCTTCGTCGTAAGTCGTATCACCTCGAAACCAGCGGACGCGAAAGCGCTGTGGAACGAGGTCTGCAAGCTGGCGGAGAAAGGTCTGGCGTTGCTGCCGTACAAGGACCCGAAGGAACCGCCGTACCTGCGATACCTCAAGCACAACGCACGGGTCGCCCGCATTAAGCGAGAGTTCAAGGATGCCGTGCGCGCCTCCTGGGCGGCACTGCGTCAAAGTTTGGAGGATGCGAAGTCTGGCGGTGGCCAGGCCTCAGCCGACCTGGTCCGCGACGAAATCCGGAAGCACGAAAGAAAATTCCAAGAAGCAGTTACGTCACTGCTGAAAGATAAATTCGCGAGCGAAACCCAACCGCTGATCAAAGAGATTAACGCCGACCTGGACGCACATAAAAGTCAGATACCCAAGGGTGTTCTGATTGTTGAAACTCTCCCCGAAACACCCTTCATCTCTCCCCGCAATATAATCTATGAATACAAAAACGCGTTGGAGAAGGCCAGACAGGCGGGCGATGTGGCAGCAATCAACCCGGAGTGGTTCTTTCCCGACACCGACTTCGCGGCGGGGGAGTTTGAATGATGAAATCCCCGTTTTCATCTCCGGATGGGATGTGAAGGCCGGCAAGGTGGCAGTAAGATAAGGAAAGAGGTAATCGACTATGAATTCACAAGAAGAAAAAAGACGAAAGACCAACAACCAGCCGCCGGAGGGTCTTGAGTCGCCGTTCCTTGAGGGGGAGTTCTTTGCC
>CAZFVV010000045.1:0-37040 GCA_964522165.1 uncultured Calditrichaceae bacterium | reverse complement strand
ATGAGGGGCTGCTGGGTAGATCGTGAGGTCGCACCAGCGGCCTACTCTACGAAGATTTGTTTTTTTAAGACTAAGGACGTTGCGGTTTCAGGAGTGTTACACTTCAGTTTGACACGTCAAGCTGAAGCTTGACACTCCGATTGCCACTTACCATCGCAATAATTTTATTTGAACGGAGTGTTTTTTTTCGTATCCTCCTGCCCGCGCTGATGCAACGCATCTGTATTCCGGCAAGCCGGGAGGTGGGATGGCGCGGAATCACCCTGTTCACCATGCTTGGAAATGCGCCCATGAAAACAATCTCACTGCTTACACTGGCAATCGGTTTAACCTGCGCCACAATCCTGCCCGCCCAAAACCCGGCGAGGCCGCTCACCCTGCACCGCAGCCTCCCCCTGGAAGGCCCGGAAAACGCCCAGCCCTCCGGCCTGGCCCTGCGCAACGATACCCTTTTTACCATTTCCGATAAACACGACTCGGTGATTTTCCGCATCGAGGTGCGCGATACCGCCGCGGTAATGATCCCCGCGGTCAGCTTCCGCGTTCCCGGCGCCGATGAAAAAAGCTGGTTCGACTACGAGGGAATTACCTGCGATTCCGCGGGGAATTTCTACCTGGCCAGCGAGAGCCAGTTCCGCATCCTGCGGGTGAGCAGGGATGGAAAAGCGGCGGAGTGGATCACCCCGGAGTTGAAAAGCTATGGCGTCGAAAAGGGGTTGTTCCAGGTGTTCAACGCCTATTTCGAGGGGATTGCCTGGCTTGCTCCCAACCGTTTCATTTTGGCGGCGGAGCGCCAGCCGCGGGGGTTTATGGAAGTCGATCTGGCTGAAAATCCCCTCAAAATACAGGCGCAAGTGTTCAACGAGGTTAAATTCCCCTTTGCGGAAGGGCGTTTCCCGGATTTTGCGGACATTTGCCGTTACCGGAACGATCTTTACGTACTGGAGCGCAACGCCTTCGTGGTTACCCGGCTGATCGAGGAAAACGGGGAGCGCCGCCAGGGAGAGGGCTGGTCTTACGAGCACGTGGAAACCGATCCGCAATGGCGCTACAGCGATACCCGTTTCGGCCTGGCCGAGGGATTGTGCATGGACGAGCGCTTCATTTACATCGTGCTGGACAACAACGGGGATTCCCGCCGGAACAACCCGCAAGATCACCGCCCCCTGCTGTTTATCCTGGAACGCCCGGGAGGGTAGTAGGCAAGGGCAGTGGCAGGGGCAGGGGGTAATTATAAGATTGCCTACGGCGAGACGCGGATCTCGAACCAGCGCAGTTCTTTGAATTTGGGGGAGAGGGGTTGGAGGGATTCGGGCACGGAAAGAACGCGGTAATCTAATTTTCGCCGCGGGGCGAGTTCTTCCAACTCCGGGATATCGGACGCGCCCTTCCAGAGCAGCCAACAGCCGCCTTTTTTCAAAAACGGTTTCCCCCAATCCAGCAGCAAGTCGATGCTTCCCACCGCCCGGGCGGTGATGAGGTCGAAACTTTCCCGCAACTCCGCACTGTTCGCCAGCTCTTCCACCCGCCGGTTGGCCACGGCGATTTTTTCTAATTTCAAATCCGAAATCGCTTTTTGCAGGAAGAGCGTTTTCTTGCGCACTGAATCGACTAAGAGCATTTGCAGGCCCGGGCAGAGGATTTTCAGGGGAATGGCCGGAAAACCGCCCCCGCTGCCGATGTCCAATACCCAGTTCCCCGGGGGAATCTCCACGAAGCGCAAGGGAATAATCGAGGGCAGCACGTGGCGTTCCCAAAGACGTGCGGCGTCTTGCTGCGAAATCAGGTTGGTGCGGCGGTTCCACGCTTCTACCAGTTCGCAAAATTGCCGGAGCTGCTGCGCCTGTCTGTCGGAAGCGCCGGGAAAAGCATTGCCAATGTCGCCAAATCTTTTCTCTGCCATTGTTTTCTTAGCCGGGTAAATTTATTTTTACGCTTTACCGGGGAAATATTAACCGGAATGAAATTAGGGATAATTGATCACATAAACAAGCAGCGACCATGCCCCCCGCACTGAGCGCCATCACCCAGATTGTTTCTCCGCGTTTGAATGAATGCGCGCTATCCTTCCGCCAAAGAGAAGCGATCGATTACCCCCTGGCCGTTCAACAGCACCGCGCTTATTGCGACCTGCTGCGCCGCCAGGGAATCTCAGTGATCGAGCTGAAGGCCAACCGGGATTTTCCCGATTGCGTGTTTGTAGAAGATACCGCCGTGGTGGTCGATGAAGCGGCGGTGATTTGCCGCATGGGCGCGCCCTCCCGGCGCGGGGAAGAGCTCGCCGTGGCTGCGGAGCTGGCCCAACATCGCCCGCTGGCGAAGATCGCCGCCCCCGCCACCCTGGAAGGCGGCGACGTGCTGCAAATCGGGAAAAACATCTTCGTCGGGCAGGGCGGTCGCACCAACCCGGCCGGCGCCCGGGCGCTGGCGGAAATTCTGAAACCCTTCGGTTACCGGGTGATTCCGGTTGGGCTGCACGGCTGTCTGCACCTCAAATCCGCCTGCACCGCGCTGGATGAGTTCACCGTTATTATAAATCCCGATTGGGTGAGCCGGGATATTTTCCGGGAGTACCGGGTGGTTGCGGTTCCCCCGCAAGAACCCGAAGCCGCAAACGTTTTGCGCGTGAATGAAACGGTTTGCCTGATCGCCGCCTTTCCCCGCACCGTGGAACTGGTTCACTCCCTGGGTTACCGGGTGGAAACATTGGATATTTCCGAATTGCTGAAAGCGGAAGCGGGATTGACCTGCTCCAGCATCATTTTCAAAAATCTGGAATGACTTCGCCGGGCAAAGAGATTACCACACCAGCAATGCATCCGGGAAGGTCGGGATGTACCGGCAAAAAAATTTTGCCGCTCCTTTGAAGAGCAAAGCGGTGTTATATTTCACTTCCGGGTTTGCTTTCCTGATCAAAAAGATGAAGAAGATCACTTAATTCCGGCACCAAAACCATGCGCATCACCTACAACGCTCCCTTTGTCCTGACCCTCACCTTCTTAACCGTCTTCGTAATGCTTTTCGACCAGTTCAGCGGGGAAACGATCATTCACTCCTATTTTACCCTGCACCCTTATTTCGATCCCTACGATCCGCTCTCTTACGAGCGGCTGATGTTCTACGCGCTCGGCCACGCCGGCTGGGCTCACCTGTTGAGCAACTTCACCTACATCCTGCTCATCGGTCCCATCCTGGAAGAAAAATACGGCACCCGGAACTTATTCGTCATGTCACTCATTACCGTAATTGTTACCGGGTTGCTGAATTTGCTGCTGTTTCCCAATTATTTATTAGGCGCCAGCGGCATCGTGTTCATGATGATCCTGCTGGTCTCCTTTACCAACGTCAAAAAAGGCTATATTCCCTTGACGTTTATTTTGATATTGGTGATGTTCCTGGGAACGGAAGTGCTCGAGGCCTTCCAGGAAAACAATATTTCCGAATTTTCGCACATTGTCGGGGGAATTTTCGGCAGCATCTTCGGGTTTGCCAGGAATAAATGAGGGGGATAGCTGAATCAACAACCCATGTTTAACGAAATCGAAAATCACAAAAGATCACCATCCCGGCAGGGTATCTTATGGCGACCAGAATACGATTGAAGAATATTGAGTCATTGTATCGAAAGGCGAAAGAGCGGGAACAGTCCGGCGATTGGGAAGCTGCGGAAAAATATTATCGCGAGGCGCTGGCCGTGCAGCAAAACCCGGGAACCTGGGGGGTGTTGGGATGGGTTCTGTACCAGAAAGCGCTCCGCGAGGGAGAAACGAATTTTAGCGAGGCGCTGGCGGCCGCCCATGAAATGCGCGCCCTGGCCATCGACCATCGCTCCAAACCGCTGCTGGCGATTGCCGACTGCCTGATCGGCAGAATTCACCACGACGCCGGGCAGGCGGAGCTGGCGGAGCGCTTTTATCGTGAATCCGTCGAAGCCCGCCTGCGCCCGGAAACCCTTGTGTTCCTGGGAAAATTAATGGAAGAAGCGGGGCGCGGCGGGGAAGCGAAACGGTATTATCAACAGGCGCTGCAGATTGATCCCGAATACCGGGAGGCGCGCTATAACCTGGCGGTATGGTACCGGGCGCACAAGGTGTATGATGAAGCCGGCCGCCATTTCCGGAAAGCCCTGGAGAGCGACCCCGAAGACGCCGGGGTGATTTTGCAGCTTGCCTCCACCCTCTGGCACCTCGGAAAGGAGGGGATCAAAGAAGCGAAAGATCTGCTGGACCGGCTGTTGCGCCGGCAGCCCCTGAACCTGGAATGCCGGCTGCTGCTGGCGTTCACTTATAAACTATTGAAACAATCCCACAACGCAGAATTGCTGTTTCGCCTGACCCTGGAGCAGCTTCCCCCCGACAGCTGCGCTTATTGGAGCTTTGCCTGGTTTTTAGCGAACGATTTCAAAGAGCCGGTCGAAGCGGAAATACTCTTCGAGAAGGCGCTGGAAAAGCCGCCCCAAACCGGCGCGGCGCATTATCATTACGGGCAATTTTTATTGGCGCGGCAGCAACCAACCAGGGCGCAAGAGCTTTTTCGGAAAGCCGCGGCGCTGGGGCTGGAAAAAGCAAAGGCGCTATTGCAGAAGAAAACCCGGGAAGCGTAAAACGTGAAGCGTGATGCGTAACTGTCAGGCAATACGGAACACGCAATACGCATCAACTACCCGTATTTCGTATTGCGCTCTCCGCCGCTATTTCGCTCCTGTAGAGCCGAAACCGCCGCGGGTCTTCCCGGCAAAATCCCGCGAATCCATTTCCTCCCACTCCACTTCCGGGAGAGCATTTTTCTCGAAAATAATCTGGGCAATGCGGGTACCCTTCTCGATCACGAAGGGTTGCTCTTTTTCAGGATCGGCGGGATTGTAGAGCCGCACCAGGGCGATTTTCAGCTCGTCTTCCGCGCCGCAATAATCCTCGTCGATGATCCCCACGTCGTTGGCAAGGCAGATCCCGTTCTTCACCGCAAAGCCGCTGCGAATGTGCACCTTGAAGAAATACCCCCGCGGCGATTCGATGATCAATCCCGTGGGAACCAGCGCCACCTGGCCGGGCAGCAGTTCCACACGCGCTGCGGCGTACACATCCAGCCCGGCAGACCGCGGGGTTTGGCGCTGCGGGAGGGGAAGGTCTTTGTATTGGCGGTAAACGCGGATTTTCATAGTGTTCCTCTGAAAATTTTCGATGATTGCCCGTTTCATAAAACGGTGTAAAAAATTCAACCTGTAAAATTTCCCGTGATAGAAGTGGTCGCGTCCCTGAATTTGTGTAAATTCAAATTAAGGTGTCGGGCGCACTCGTGCCGAAGTTCAACCTCGGTACGCACCCGGGTTGCGAAGCTGAACTTCGCAACCGGAATTTACACAAGAATCTGGACTTGACCTTGATTTTTTTTCGCAGGAGAAGGGTGCGATGTGCTGCCTCGCTTACCTGCCTGACTCCCCCTCTAATTATCCCATAGCAAATTCGCGCCCGGGTGGCTATATTCAAGCAATCGAAAACGACATGGATGCCTTGCACCGGCCAACCCGCTTTACGGCAATTTCAAAACCGGGGAAACTGCGCGCCGGTAAAAAGGTAAAAGAAACGTTTTGATGCAAACGGAAGAGAAGCAGATGAAATTTCTTTGCAAAATCATATTGGTATTTATCACGCTGCTGGCAGCCCGGGCCTGGGCGGATTCCGCCGCCGGCGAGCAGCACGTTCAGGAAGCCTGGAATCGCTGGATGGAGAACGACCAGGCCGGGGTAGAGGAAAATTTTTTGGCGGCGCTGGCGGAAGATTCCACCAACACCCGCGCCCACCTAGGGCTGGCGTTCCTCTACAGCCTGCAACAAAAAGACGAAGCGGCCTGGGAGGCCTACCAACAGGTCCTTAGGTACGTGGATGACCCGTATCCCTATGTATTCGCGGCCTGGTCTTCCATCCGGCTCAGCAACGACAAGGACGGGCGCTACCCCGATGTGGCTGAATTCTGGGAAAAATTGAGTGAGAAGGCCGACCCCGCGGGGGTGCTCAAGGCGGTCGCCAACCAGTTTCTGGGAGAATATTACGAACGGCGCGGCGACCTGGCGCAATCCCGGCAACACTACCGGGCCATGAACGCCATCGAGGAGTGGACCGCCATCGGCCCGTTCGATAATATTTCCGCCTCCGGGTTCGACAAAGTATTTCCCCCGGAGAAGGAATATAACTTCGACAAAATCTATGACGGGAAAAACGGGGTACCCGCAAAGTGGTTCAGGATCGCGGAGGTGCGCCCGGATTACTGGATCGATTTCCGGCGCTATTTTGCTTTCGAGCAGGCGGTATATTATGCCAACACCTTTGTGTATTCCCCCCGCAAGCAGGGGGCGCAAATCCGCATCGGCACTTCCGGCTCCCTGAAGGCGTTTTTGAACGACCAATTGATCATCGAATATTTCGATGAGAACAATAACGACCTCGACACCTACATCGCGGAAACGGAGCTGCAAAAGGGCTGGAACCGGCTGTTAGTGAAGGTGGGGTACTCGGAGATCGACCGCTGCAACTTTATGGTGCGAATTACCGATGCCCGCGGCGAGCCGTTGCAAGGGCTACAAATCTCCACCGCGAGTCATAGCTACCCCCGTAGCCCCCGCGCCCCGGTGAAGATCATTCCCAATTTCGCGGAGAGCTATTTTCAGAAAAAAGTTGCCGGAAATCCTACTCACCTGGAGAATTACCTCCTCCTGGCAGATTGCTATCTGCGGAACGACAAGGCCATCGAAGGGGAGCTGGCGCTGCGCGAAGCCATCAAACGCGCCCCCAACTGCGCCCTG
The DNA here is from genome assembly GCA_964522165.1 of uncultured Calditrichaceae bacterium. Classification (GTDB taxonomy): domain Bacteria; phylum Calditrichota; class Calditrichia; order RBG-13-44-9; family J075; genus JABWBP01. Next base: position 30,241 of record CAZFVV010000045.1, on the reverse strand, counting down.
CTCTATACCCGCCTCATCGAAGCCTACGCCCGGGGAGAGAAGTTCGACGACCTGGCCACCACTATCGAAAAGATTTATACCCTGGATAAAAACGTGCCCCAAGTGCTGGAGTATAAATTCCACCGTTATTTAGAAAATGAGCAGATCGATAAGGCGGAGGAAATGTTGCAGCGCCTGGAATCGCTGATACCGGGAACCCCGGAACTCTATCAAAACCATCTCGCTTTCTATTCCGCGAAACGCCAAGTGGAGAAAATCATCGAAACCGCCAAAACCGGCTACCAGCTTTTTCCCTTCGACTGGCAGCTCGCTTCCACCCAGGCGATGATCTCCATCCAGACCTCGCGCACTTACGGCGAGGCGGTGGACATCTACCGGGATTTCCTCTCCCGCCAGTACCTGGCGGTGGCGCTTTCGACCCTGGCGGAAACGTATTTAAAAGCCTCCGCGGTGGATTTGTGGGAGCAAACCTATTCCAGGCTGATCGAACTGGATTCCGCCGCCGCGGGGTACCATTTCAGCATGGGCAGCACCTATTTTAGCTTGCAGCGCTACCCCGACGCGGAACGGTCTCTCCTCAAGGCTATCGAGATCTGCCCCAACAGCTCCGAGTATTGGAGCAAGTTAGCGGAAATCTACCGTACCAGCGGCGACCCGGAAAAGGCCCGCGACGCCTACCGGGAGGCCTTGAAATACAATCCCGCCAATTACGATGCGCGGGAAAAGCTGCGGGAGTTGGATGGGAAAGAGCCGGTTTTCAGCCAGTTCGAGAGCGTGGACATCGACAGCCTGGTGCGCAACGCCCCGGCGGCGGAGCAGTATCCCGATAATGGGGCGGTGATTCTCCTGAACGATTTGAAGCGGGTGGTGTACCGCCAGGGCGCTTCGGAAACTTCGGAAGAATTCCTGGTGAAAGTTTTCAACAACCGCGGGATCGATGATTTCAAAGAGTACTGGATCAGTTACAACGGCTACACCGAGGGGTTGACGGTGGAGAAGGCGGTGGTGATCAAGCAGGACGGCGCGGAGATTGCCGCGGACGTGAACCGCAACCAGGTGGTGTTCAAATCCCTGGAAAAAGATGATTTCATTTACCTGAAATGGCGGATCAAGAACTATTACACCGGCAAGCTGTCCAACCATTTCTGGGATCAGTTTTTCTTCAACGGGTTTTATCCCATTGAAGATATCCGCTACGCCCTCCTGGCGCCGGAGGATTTCAAGTTTCGTTATGCCGCCCAGAATATGCCCGGCGAGCCGGTAAAAACGAAAACCGGGGACGGAACCATCTATCGCTGGCAGCTGGCCGGCGAACCGGCGATAGTGTACGAATACGGTATGCCGCTCCTGGACGACGTGGGAAAAGTGCTCCATATTTCCAGCATCGCGGATTGGGAATACATGGTGGAGTGGTATTCCGATATTGCCAAAACCAAAACCCGCAGCTCTTTCGAGATCCAAGAGCAGGTGGAAAAGCTCTTTGCCGGAAAACCCCCCGTCAGCGCGGAGGAGAAGGTTCAAACCATTTATAATTTCATTACCGAGAATATCCGTTACAGCAGCGTGCCCTTCCGGCAGTCCGGATTGATTCCCCAGGAGGCGCGCGAGGTGCTGGTGACCCGCATCGGCGACTGCAAGGATATGGCCACCCTGTGCATCGCCATGTTAGAAGAGGTTGGGGTGGATGCCCACTACGTGCTGGTAAATACCCGCGACGAGGGCAGCAACCGCAACGCCCTGCCCTCCATCGCATTTAACCACTGTATCGCGGCGGTGGAAACCGGCCAGGGCATCCGCTACCTGGACCTCACCGCCAACAATTATCCCTATGGTTCCGCGCCGGATATGGATTTGCAGGGGTTTTCGCTGCTGATCAAACCCGGGGTGAAGGCGCCCGAGTATCTCCACGAGGGGCAGTTTTCCCCGCGCAACGTGTTCCGGGAAATGAAGCTCGATATTCAGGAAGATAACGGCGTGGAGGTGGAGAAAACCAACCTGAAAAGCGGCTCCCAGGCGGCCAGCCTGCGCAGCCATTATCGGGAACAGGCCCGCGGGGCAATCGAAAAAAGCCTCCTGGAAACCCTCAGCGACGATTTTCCGGAGGTGCGGGTGCTCCATTTCCGCATCGACAACCTGGAGGAGGTGAACGCCCCGATCCGCTATTCCTACTCCTTCAGCGTGCCCGATCACGTCGCGGAAGTAGGCAGCTTCAAATTCTTGAAAATTCCCTGGAGCGAGCGCCTGGTCGCCGATAAAGCCTTATCGTATGAGGAGCGCCGTTTCCCCTACAACCTCTGGCCGGCCGCGGATACCCTGCGGGAAGAAGTGGAGATTTACCTGCCCCCCGGCTGCCAGCCGCTGGAATTGGGGGAAAATGTGCAGTTGAGCAGCCCTGTTGCGGACTATTCGTTGATTTTCTCCACAGAAGAAGGGGTCATCAGGGGGCGGCGGGAGATGGTTTACAAAAAAGCCGTGGTTTCCCCGGAGGAATACCGGGAATTCCGGGCCTTCTACAACCGGGCGCTGAAGGCGGACAACCGGCAGATTTTGTTGAGGGCAGCGAAGGGGGAATAGTGGCCAGGCCTGAGAGTCGGGCAGACCTGCCAGGTCTTTTAGCTGGGAGTGGATGAAAAAGTAATGCTCTGCATAGACCTGGCAGGTCTGAGGCAAATTAGCCCTTGTCCTCTATTCTGTAAGCATGTACTTTGGAAACGAATTTATTCAACCGGAGGTAAACAGTCGATGGAAGGCATTCGCTATATCGTGGATGATCAAGGAAAGAAAACTGCGGTAATTATTGACCTGAAGATGTATGGAGACCTGTGGGAAGATTTTTATGATCGCTTGATCGCTCAATTGCGGGCGAATGAACCGCGAGAAACGCTGGAATCCGTGAAAAAGAGCCTGCGCCGCCAGGGTAAATTGGATGAATGAATATACCATTACTTTTACCGGTCTGCCCGGAAGGAACTTGCAGCATTGGACACGAAATTGGGGAATAGAATTTTCTCCCGGATAGAACAGTTAGCGAATCAACCATTTCCGAGGGGATGCGGCAAAATCCAGGGAGAGAAAAATCTATGGCGAATCCGTATTGGAGATCATCGAGTGATCTATGCGGTTTATCAGGAAAAAGGAGTGATAGATATTATGATCATTCGACATCGCAGTAAGGCATACGAGTAATATTCCGGTATGAGAATGTCAAGTGAAGAACTCAATTCCTAATACCCAGATATGGAGGGTAAGTAAACATGAAGGTTAAAGTAATCATTCATCAAGCAGAAGAAGGCGGTTATTGGGCGGAAGTGCCGGCAATTCCCGGCTGTGCAACTCAGGGAGATGATTTCGAGGAGCTTCTGAAGAATATTTATGAAGCTGTTGAAGCCTGTCTTATGGTGGATGTTTCCGATTATAAAGTATCTGACACCGATAAAGTAATGGAAATTGCAATTTGAAAAGCATTTCCGGAAAAGATTTCGCGCGATTGTTGGAGAAAAAGGCTGGCAATTAGGCCGGATTAAGGGCAGCCATCACGTTTACACAAAGCCGGGAAATCCCGCTCGTATCTCCGTTCCTATTCACGGAAATAAAGCTCTCAAAATTGGTTTACTCAAACATTTTATGAAAATCTCTGGTATAGCCGAAAGTGAATTATGATGATAATAACCTACCATTGGAGCTCTACATGAAATACCTTCTGTTGGCCTTAATACTGTTAACACTGGCCCTTTCCGCCCAGCCCCCCTACCAGGAGGTGCAGGAAAAGAGCTTTTTCCGCAGCAAGTACCCCCAGAAGTTTCCCCTGCTGTTCCGCCCCTACCCGGTGTACCAGGCCGATGGTCGCTACTGCGTTTACTTCCCGGTGGAATTGCAGCACAAGTTCCTTCAATTCGTGCGGGAAGGGGAGCGCTATACTTCCACCACGGAAATCGACGTGAACATCATCCGCCAGGATACCGTGCTGGTCACCAACCGCGCCTGGCAAACCGTTGCGGAAACGGGGGGATTCGAATCTACCCTGAGCCGCTCGTTGTTTCACTTTACCATCGACAGCCTCTATCTTCCCCCGGGAGAATATGACGTCCTCTTGAAATACCGGGATTTAAACAGCGAGCAAAAATTAACCATCAAGCAGCGGCTGGTTTTGCCAAGAGTTGAGGATTACTATGCCTTCCCGCCGCTGTTCAGCCGCCCGGACGCCCTCCCGCAACAACAATTTTCATTTGTCGGCGGGGCCCCTTCCCCGAGGTTCGGGCATTGGGATTTCAATCGCGAACTGGGTTTTTTCCTGCAAACCTGGCGCAAAGACCCCTCCCTTCCCGGAAAAGTACAGGTGGAATTGGTAAATGAACGCCGGGAAGAGACGGTTTATTCTTCCGGCATTGCATTGTCGAATGACCTGTCGATTGATTTTGTGCGGGTGGCAATTCCCCGGGAATTATTGCTCGAGGGCGTTTACCGCCTGACCGTAACCTATCGTTTCGGAAATGCCATTACCCAGCATACCCTTCCGGTAACGGTAATCTGGTTCGACAGGCCCCTCAGCCTGTGGGACCCGGAGTTAGCCGTTTCCCCCCTGCAATATGTCCTGAGCGAAGAAGATTACCAGATTCTGACCAGCGGGGAAAGAGAAGCGCAGATGCAAAGATTGAGAGCCTATTGGAAGGAAAGAGACCCCACCCCGGAAACGCCTTACAATGAATTGCAGGCGGAATTTTACACCCGGGTGGATTCTACCCTCTCCCTGTTCAGCGAGGGGCACCTGTTGGGATGGAGGACCCCGCAAGGGCGGGTTTACATCCTCAACGGGCCGCCGCGGGAGATCGACGACCATAGCCTTGATCCGATCCCCAATCCTTATTTACGCTGGATCTATTACCAGGACGGGAAACGGGTGATCTATACTTTCAGGGCGGTGGACGGGCGCAGGGAGTATAAGCTAACCGACATGGCGGAGGAGACCCTTTAGATGGGCGCGAAAAAAATCAAAATCGGGGTGATCGGGGTCGGGCATTTGGGGCGGCTGCACGCCTTGCAGCTAAAGGAGGTTCCGGAAGCGGAATTCCTGGGCATCTTCGATATCGATGCCCAACGCGCTGCCGCGGTGGGCCGGGAATTGGGTATCCCGGTTTTTGAAAACTTCCCGGCCCTGCTGGAGGCGGTAGAAGCGCTCAACATCGTTACCCCCACGACCACCCACTTTGAATATGCCCGGCAGGCGCTCTCCGCCGGCCGCCATATCTTTATCGAAAAACCCATGACCGAGACGTTAGAACAGGCGGATGAATTGATCCGCCTGGGCAAAGAAAAGAAGCTGAAAATCCAGATCGGCCACATCGAGCGCTTCAACCCCGCCATCCTGGCCCTGGAACCGCTGGAGATCGATCCCCTGTTCATTGAAGCGCATCGCATGGCTAACTTCAATCCCCGCGGCACCGACGTGGCGGTGGTGCTGGATTTGATGATCCACGACATTGACCTGATCCTCAGCTTTGTAAAAAGCCCGGTTGCGGAGCTGCACGCCAGCGGGGCGTCGATCATCTCCCACTCGGAAGACATCGCCAACTGCCGGATTCAATTCGAGAACGGGTGCGTGGCCAACGTTACCGCCAGCCGCATTTCCGCCCGAAAAATGCGCAAAATGCGCTTCTTTCAGCCGAATGCGTACATTTCCGTGGATTTCTTAGAGGGATTTTCGGAAATATACTACCTCGACCAGGGGGAATTTCAATTCGACGCCGCCAACCTGGCGTTTTCCCTGGGAGAGATTCAAAAAGGGGAAGAAAAAAGGCAAATCCGCTACACCCGGCTGGAGAAAAAAGACATCAATCCCTTGCGCTATGAATTGCAGTTGTTCTGCCGGGCGATTTTAGAGGATAACCCTCCCCGGGTGACCGCAGAAGACGGCCGCCGGGCGCTGCGCATCGCCGGGTTGATCCTGGAAAGCATCAACGAGCACACCGAGTTGGTAAAAAAACACTGGAAGCTCTAAAGGCGTATGTGCCATAACGGGGCGCTAAAAATAGCAGGGTCCCGGTTGGCCGGGACCCTGGCGTTTTTGGCAATATCATTTTTTGCAGTTCGTTTGATAGCTCGGTGAGAAACTTTTGAAAGCAGCACTCCGGGGCGAATTTATTGCCCGGAAGCGGAGAGAGTGTCCTGCACAGCGTTTTCGAGGGTCTGGGCAGCAGCAGCGCTGTCCGGAGATGCAGCGGCGCTGTCTGCAGCCGCGGGTTTGGCAATATTCACCGGAACGAAGCCCGGCAGCGGTTCCAGCCGTTCCAGAATAAACAGTTTTTCACTCCTGATCAACTCCTCATAATCCAGCAAGCGCAGGATAGAGCGATAATTTTCGCGCTTAATCTGCAGCACGTGGCTGCTCTCCCGATCGATCCATACCCGCAGAGGGGTCTGGCCCACCAGTTTATCATCGACAATGACATCGCAACTGTTGGGATCGGTGTTGACCTGCAACTCGATTTTTTTACCATTTTTAACCGGAACCGCTTGCCGGGAATCGGAAGCTTCCGCGACAGGCGGTCCTTCTGTGACAAAAGGCTCGTGGGAAACCGTAAAAAACAAATCCTTATCGGTCACGACTCCCCGCCAATCCTTGGGAATTTCGATGTTCAAAAGGGTGCGGCGATCGGGATAGACGCTTACCAGGTCTTTAGTGCGAATAGTGGTTCGTTCTTCCTTCCAACCGCCATACCAGTAATAAAAGCCCTTTACTTCATAATAGCCCGGTTGAAGTTTCATCTCGTAGGTATAATTCGAAGTGGCATTATCGACTTCATTGTCGGGCCGAACCAGTTCGCCGTTGATATAAAGCTCGAAGCGATTTTTATAGCTGGAAGCAAAATCGGCAATATTGCGGATTTTTAGTACAAAATTGTCCGGGGTAACCGACTGCGGCAGCTCGACGGTTTTAAGAGGTTTTATTTTCGATGCGGCTTCATCACTTACCAATCCTTTATTGGCCCCACAGCCCAGGAGCCATAAGAGCATAAACATTGAGACCACATAAATCTTTAGCATTTAATCTCCTTTTCACTAATCCTTAAATTCTTTTTCAACAATCTTTAAAAAACTTTTTCAATGACCCATTGAACGCCCATAAACCAAACAAGTTCAAAAATTTTAATAAAGATACCACTGCCCCCCGGCAAAAACAAATTGTTTCATTAGCGGGATATTAATGCTGGATGAGGCTTCGGGTAGTTCTTGCTGCACTAATTTTTTTATGGCCGGAAAAAGTAAAGATATGGAGAAAATGTGATGGAAAAAGATGGCCGGGCCGGAATTACTTCACGATTTCCCTGGTCTGCGGGCTGGTTCTTATTCGCCGCGCCCTGGCCGGCCAAATTTCTCAAAAAAATCCGATGATTTTCTTGCCCCAATTGATATATTAGCCCCGACGTTGCTAATAGACCCTGAGAATGCGAAAAGCCAAGCGCAATGCGCAGTGCGCAACAACCTATGCGCTCTAAGCCCCGCGAAAAACCAAACCCCGGAGGAATGCTATGGAAACAATGGTCACCGCCCCTGCCCTGGCGCTGGAAAATATTCGCCAGATGATCGTTGGCATCGATAAAAAAGTGCCCCTGTACGACGGCCGGCACGTTCAATATATCAATTTTGACAACGCCGCCAGCACTCCCATCCTGAAACCGGTGCTGGATAAAATCAACGAGTTCATGGGCTGGTACAGCAGCGTTCACCGCGGCACCGGCTTCAAATCGCAGATTTCTACCCTGATGCATGAGAAATCCCGGGAAATCGTGGCCCGTTTTGTGAACGTGGACCCGGAGGAGCATACCATCATCTTTGGGAAAAATGCTACTGAGGCGATCAACAAACTGGCCCATCGGATTCTGCTCCAGCCCGATCAGGTGATCCTGTGCAGCAAAATGGAGCACCACTCCAACGACCTGCCCTGGCGCTCCCGCAGCCGGGTAGTGCACGTGGATATCGACGACAAGGGCCGTTTGATCGAGGAAGACCTTATCGCCAACCTGGAAAAATACCGCGGCCGGGTAGCCTTGTTTGCCGTCACCGGCGCGTCCAACGTGACCGGATGGGTGAACGACGTGCACCGCCTGGCGGAAATCTGCCACGGCTACGGGGTGCAGATCATGGTGGACGCCGCCCAGTGGGTTCCCCACCGTAAGGTGGACATGCGCCCGCAGGACGATCCCGGCCACATCGACTTCCTGGCCTTTTCCGCGCACAAAATTTACGCGCCCATGGGCGCCGGGGTGCTGATCGGCGATAAAACCGCCTTTGGGCAGGGCGAGCCGGACATGGTAGGCGGCGGCACCGTGCATATCGTATCCTTAGACCACACCTACTGGGCGGACGTGCCGGAAAAAGAAGAAGCCGGCAGCCCCAACACCGTGGGCATTGTGGCGCTGGCCAAGGCTCTGCTGGTAATGGAGGAGTTAGGGATGGACAACATCGCCGCCCACGAAGCCCGCCTGACCACTTACATGCTCGAACGGATGAAAGAAATTCCCCGGGCCTCCATCTACGGCGGCGAGGACCCCAACGACGTGGAAAACCGCATGGGGGTAATCTCCTTCAACGTGGAGGGGCTGCCCCACGAGCTGGTCGCGGCAATTTTGAACCACGAAGGGGGCATTGGGGTGCGCAACGGCTGTTTTTGTGCCCACCCGTACATCAAGTGCCTGTTACGGGTTTCGGAAGAAGACGCCCGGCTGCTGGAGGAGAATATCCTCAAGCGCGACCGCACCACCATCCCCGGGGCGGTGCGGGCCAGCTTCGGCATCTATAACACCGAAGAGGAGATCGACGTGTTCATCGACGTGTTAAAGCGTATTGCCCGCCGGGAGTGGAAAGGGGAATACGAGCAGGATTTCCGCACCGGGGAGTATCATTTGAAAGGCTACAACCCGGATTACGGGGATTATTTCCGGCTTTAAGCGGCAAAAAATATCTTACCATGCCGGTCTCCCGGGATTTTTAGCGGGAATCCACCTCCGCAAAGCCTCTACTTTGCAACTGTCACGCCGGACTTTCGTCTATACCACTGGTTTTTAAGTAGGGGTTTTTTAAGGTATTTTAGTTAATTTGAAGAGTGCAGAGAAGAACGCAGCGTCGGCGCTCTTCTCCACCGAATCCAAACCCGGAGGAACCATGGAGCGCCGTTCATTCGTCATCGGGATCATTCTGGTTGGCCTGGGAGCGCTGTTATTGGCCAGGAACTTTAACCTGATCAACATCTATTGGGAAGATTTGGAACAATACTGGCGGCTCTGGCCCTGGTTGCTGATGATCGGGGGGGCGCTGTTCTGGCTGGGCTGGGTGCAAAACCGCCAGGAAACCGGCTTGCTGATGCCGGGAACCATTCTGCTGGTCTATGGGCTGCTGTTCTGGTATTCCGGCGAATACGGCTGGTGGCAGATGGGGGATTATAACCTCTGGGCGTTCTTCCTTATCGGCCCCGGGCTGGGGTTTTTGATGATGTACCTGTTGGGGAGAAGAGACCGGGGGCATTTGATTCCTGCCGGCATTCTGCTGGGGTTGGGGATTATCTTTTTGGCCGGCTGGAACCGGATGGAAATCATCTGGCCGCTCATTTTGATCCTGATCGGGCTGCGCCTGGTGTGGAAACACTTTCAAAAACAACAGCAGACGCCCTGATCGAAGAATTCACTACCGTACACTTTTTGATATTGCTGCTAAGAGAGTGTCATTCCCGCATGTTCCCCGCTTAATACCTGCGGGGACAAGCTTTAGCGGGAATCCATATCTGCCAGGCCTCATGGATGCCCGATTAAAGCGTTCGGGCATGACAAATTCAGCGAAATTGTTCTATTTGAAAAAAGTGTACGGTAATGAATCGAAAAATAGGGACCTCGATGGAACCCTCATTTAATTTTTTTGGGATCATCAATACCCTGGGCGCGGTTCAGAGTATTTTGATTGCATTGGCGTTGTTCAGCATCAAAACCGGTAATCAGAGCGCGAATCGAATTTTGGGATTTTTTCTACTCTCACTCTCGATTGTCATTTTTGATTTTGTTCTTTATGATACCCGGTTTTTTCTGGTTATGCCGCACTTGTATGGGATTGCAAATCCGTTCATTTTTCTGGTAGGGCCGCTTTTTTTGTACTATGCCAAATCCTTGACCAATCCGGATTTCCAATTCCGTCCAAAGGATTTTTGGCACTTCCTTCCCTTCTTCCTGTTTCTGTTGTTGAATTTACCGGGTTACTTCCGAAACGCGGATATGAAACGCCGGGAATATCTTGAACAGGTCAGCCACAGTGAGGCGGCAATCGGTACCTATATCATTATTAGTATCATCAACTTGTTTATTTTTATCTATCTTATTGCGACCTTCAAAGTTTTGTGGAAAGCGGTGAAGCAAGGGGGAGAATCTCCCTTTAGGAACGCGACCCGCCATATCAAATGGCTGAAAAACTTACTGATTGCTTTTTTGGTGATTCAAACCCTTTCCACGGTATTCGACCTTTTACATTTGGAAGCGGAGAACTGGTCTCTTACTCCATTTTTGGTAACCATAGTCATTTATAGCATGAGTTACGTGGGAATTCGGCAATCGGAAATCTTTACCGGGCACAGCTTGCACAAAATGTTCAACAAATACGAAAAATCACCGCTAACGGATGAAATGGCAAAAAAAATCCTGGAAAAGTTAAACCATCTGGTGGAAAACGACAAAGTCTATGCCGATAGCACGCTTTCCCTGCCGAAGCTTGCCCAACGGTTGGCAATCTCTCCTTACCTTCTCTCTCAGGTATTGAATGAACGATTGAACCGCAATTTCTTCAATTTTGTCAACGAAAAGCGGATAGAAGAAGCCAGGCGGAGGCTTTTAGACCCTGAAACCCAACAATACACCATATTGGAAATTGCCCATGAGGTCGGTTTCAATTCCATTTCCGCTTTCAACAGCGCGTTTCGGAAACATACCGCTATGTCTCCATCCGAATATAAAAAAAAGAACAACCTGCCAGGTTTATAAACTCAAATGCCTCGCCTATCGGCTAAGTAGATTTTATCCTTCTCGAATCCTAAATTGGACTCACGTTTTGGCTAAACCAATTTCGCATTTTTACTAAACCAGATTCAGGAGGATAAAATGCATCGAAAAAATCGTATCGCCGGCTGGATGCTCATCGGATGCTGCATCGCCTTCTTTTGGGTTGGATGCGACAAAAAATCCACCGACCCCGCTCCCAAAACCAATGAGGAGTTGCAAGAGCAGTTTCAAAGCTTGCTCAACAGGGCAGTGGCCGAAGATGAGGCCATTCACAACGCGGTTTTGATGGTGGAAGCCCCGCTTCGTAACTTAAGCTGGAAAGGAGCCGCCGGCTTGGCGGACCCGGCCGCCAGCCTGCCGATGGATGCCAATGACCAGTTCCGCACCGCCAGTATCGGCAAAATGACCTGCGCCACCCTGGCTATGAAGTTAGTGGAAGCCGGGCAAATTGGGTTGGATGATTCGATTCATCTCTATCTGCCGGATAGCATTGTGAACGGTCTGCACTTTTTTCAAGGGCAGGATTATAGCGAGCAGATCGCCATCCGCCAATTGTTGAACCATACCTCCGGTTTAGCGGATTACATCGAAGATGGGGACGTGAATGCCAACGGCTTACCGGACTTTTTGGAGTTGCTGATGGCCCAGCCCAATGAATTTTGGACCCCCGAAGAGACCATCGAATACAGCAAACAACACTTAACCCCTTTTTTCCAGCCCGGCCAGGGCTTTCATTACAGCGACACCAACTACCAACTGTTAGGGTTGATTTTACAAAACGTGACCGCCAAAGCCCTGAACGTGTTGTACCGCGAATCGCTATTCGATCCTTTGGGAATGAACCATACCTACATGGAATTTTACGATAATCCGCTTCCCGGTATTGTGGGGCGGGGGTTATCCCATATATATTTCGGCGATCTGGATTATACGAACTGGATCAGCGCTTCCGCAGACTGGGCCGGGGGAGGCCTGGTCAGCACAACCGGGGACCTGACCCGTTTTCTTCGCGCTTTCGTAAGCGATGGGATATTCCAAAATCCCCAAACCAAAGCGCAGATGATGAGTTGGGGAGCCACCGGGATCACCGGGGTGTACTACGGATTCGGAATGATTCGTGTAAACTTCGATGAGCTTGGACTGCCCGGCATCGGTGATATTTATGGACACGATGGATTCCCGCAGTCTTTTATGTACTACTGGCCGGGGCAAAACGTAACCATTGCCGGCACACTCAACCAGGCGGTTCCCGAGAAGTTCGATGCCCTGGCCGTGGTAGCTAACGTCATCTTGCTTCTGCAAGATTGAAATTATTCTGCCTGAAACTAAACCCCGGATACGGCGTTTCTCAGGCAATTTTATACCCGTCCGGCATTTCCCGGGCGGAAAACAAGAACCGTGAGTTATCGTGGGAATTTTTATGCGACAACGTATTTTTAGCTTTGGGATGCTCTGCATAGAGGGTGTTTGGGAATTTGCCACAAAGTCACAAAGTCTCAAAAATTCACCCAAGAGTATTAAAATTCCGGGTAGAAACTTGGTGCTTTGGTGTCTTTTTGGCCTATTTTTCAATTTTTCATACCCGTTCTCAGGGATCGGCGGGGCTTCCCTGGCGGCCCAACCGGCAACTATCTCCGGGTTTGTGGCGGACAGCAGCAATGGGGAATTCCTCATCGGCGCGAACGTCTATTTCGAGAACCTCCAGACCGGCACTTCTACCACCCGGGAGGGTTACTACGTCATTCACCCCATCCCTGCCGGGGAATACCAGTTGGTCTGCAATTACATAGGGTATAAGCCGTTCCGCCAGGCCGTGCGTGTAAAGGCGGGCGAAAAATTGTTCCTGAACATTGCCCTGGCCCCCCAGGCTGTCAGCGGACAGGCGGTGGATGTCATCGCGGAGGCGGCTTCCATAGATCGGGAAGTCAAGATCAGCCAGATTTCCCTCTCCGCCCGCGCCATTCAGCAGGCGCCCAAATTAGGCGAGGCGGATCTGTTCCGCACCATCCAGGCGCTGCCCGGGGTGGTGGCGGAATCGGATTTCAGCACCGGGCTGGTGGTGCGGGGCGGCAACACCGACCAGAACCTGGTGATGCTCGACGGTATCACGGTGTATAATCCTTCCCACCTGGGAGGCCTGTTTTCCAATTTCTTGTTAGACGCGGTGAAAGACGCCCGCTTCGTGAAGGGCGGTTTTCCGGCGGAATACGGCGGGCGGATGTCTTCGGTGCTGAACGTGATCAGCCGGGAAGGCAACCGCAAGGAATTTGCCGGCAGCGCCTCGGTGAGCATGTTGAGCAGCCATCTCAGCCTGGAAACCCCGGTGGGAAACGGCGCGTTGCTGCTGGCCGGGCGGCGTACCTATTTCGACCAGGCCATCAAACTGTTCAACGAGGAATTCCCCTATTATTTTTATGATTTCCAGGGAAGCTTCCACCAGGACCTCTCCCCCTACGACCGCCTGAGCATCAGCGGCTATTTTGGCAATGACGTGCTGGACTGGGATAAGATCAGCATTGATTTGCAGTGGGGCAACCGCACCCTCGCGGCCAACTGGCGGCACGTGTTCTCGCCGCAGTTGTTTTCCAATTTTATGGTCGCGGGGTCGCAGTTTGAAACCAACGTGGAATTCGGCGGCGAGGAAGGGGTGGACAGCAAAAACGACATTATAGATTATACCCTCAAGGGCGATCTCACCTACTTTTTCAATCCCCAAAACAGCCTCAAATTCGGTTTCGAGGCCAAAAAGCTGCTCTTCGAATACAAAAGCATTTACGACAACCGAACTTTGTTGGGAATCAAACAGACCCCCGTGGAGGGAGCGGCCTATCTCCAAAACGATCGCAAGGTAGGCGAGCGCTGGCTGCTGAACGCCGGTTTGCGGATGAGCTACTTCTCCACCAGCCGGGAAAAATTCTATTTGGAGCCGCGCTTAGCCCTGAAATACCGCATCGGGAATAAGGAATATCTCAACTTCGCCACCGGGATTTTCCGGCAGTTCATCTTTACCGTGCAGGATGAATACAATCCCAATATCACCAATGACTGGTTTTCCGTTGATAAGACCGTGCCGGCGGGCAACTCCCTGCACTTTATCGCGGGATATGAGAAAGAGCTGTGGAGCACCACCTTCGTCCAGGTGGAAGTATTTTACAAAACCCTGGATAACATGCTCACTTACCGGGAAACCCGCTCCGCGGTGGATGAATCGTTAGGAGAAGATATCCTGGTAAGTGACTTGTTCGTGCCCACGGACGGCTATTCTTACGGGGGCGAGCTTTTTCTGCACAAAAAATTCGGGCAGTTGAGCGGCTGGGTGGGGTACTCCATTAGCTGGTCGCGAAAACAGCTCGACGCCGCCCGCTATTATGCTTCTTTTGACCGGCGGCATAATTTGAACTTGCTGCTGAGCTACGAATTGGGAAAGAACTGGCGTTTCGGCAGCCGCTTCAACTACGGCAGCGGTTTTCCCTACACCCGCGCCCTGGGCAGCTACGAGGAGCGCGACGGCGGGGTGGTAGAGCGCCGGATCATCTATGACAGCCAGCGCAACCGTTTCCGTTACCCCGCTTACATTCGCTGGGATTTGGGATTCACCAAATCCTTCCGGATGTTCCGAATGCCCAGCGAGTTCGATATTCAGGTCGTGAATGCGCTCAACCGCGATAACGTGTTCTTTTACCAGTGGGATTTCGATGAAAACCCCGCTAAGCGGGAAACAGTCACCATGCTGCCGATCATTCCGACGATCGGGCTGAAAGTGAACTTTTAAAATTGCAGATTTCGGATTGAAAAACTCTACAATCCGCAATCCCCAATCGAATAAGGGTGTTCGCAATGAGAAACTATCTAATCCTTTTAATCGCCGCCTTCGGGCTGATCGCCTGCGAAGAAACGCTGGAGCCGGAATTCGAGCCGAAGTTAGTGGTGAATGCGGAATTGAAAGTCGGGCAGGGTATTGATTCCGTGTTCATCAGTTGGACCGCGAAGATTACCGATCCCTACGATACGGAAGCGCAGCGGGCCAGCGGCGCAATCGTCAAAATCAACGGCGCGCAGTTGGCGGAGTACGGGGATGCCCCGGGGGTCTATTTTCTCGACGATCCCAACTTCATCGTGAAAAGCGGGCAGAGCTACAATTTAGAAGTGATCGCCGGGGAGGAGCGGGTCGCCTCTGCCACCACCGTTCCGGCGCCGTTCAGCTTCCTGGCCGAAGGGGTTCAGGAGGGCGATACGGTGCAATTCGTGCCCGGCAGCAGCTGGTTTTCGCCGGCCTTTTTCACCCTCACCTGGTATAACTACCCCGGCGCGCCGGTGTACCGCATCATTTCCGACGCGGACAGCGCCAATGAGCAAACCTACATCGAGGACGACCGCGACGAAGCCAACGTGTTCAAGGGGGATAAGGAAGACCGCACCGATCCGGCGATCTGGTGGGCCTCGGACAATTTTACCCGCATCAACTGGATGTTTTTCAATTATACCGGCTGGCACAACGTGGTAGTGTCGGCGATGGATGAGAATTACTACAAATATCGCAGCGGGTTGAATTTCAGCCAGTTCAACGGGCAGAATTTCAACCAGATCATCCAGAACGGCTACGGGATATTTGCCTCCTCCAGCAGCGATACGATTCGGGTGTTTCTGGTGGAATGATGCGATTTTTGATTGCGGATTGCGGATTGATAAAATTCGGAATTCGCAATGCCCTGTTTCTCGTTTCCAATACCGGGGCGCTTTTTGATTGGTAGGCGAAAAATTTTCAAATCCGAAATCAACAAGCGTATCTTTAACCAGAAGTATTTCAAACAAAGGTAATATCTTATGGGAACCGCAAACTCTATTACAATATCAATTGACCTGTAGTGCTAGTTCTTTTGAATCCAGCCGTTGCAAGGGCTGAAAGAGGCTCTGTTTCTGTTCTTCGCGGGGAAAACGTCTATTTTAAGCGAATTTTTAACATCAACTAGCACTACGGGTCAATTGATCTTCTGAAAGCAATTGACCAATTGATCGGGGGAAAAAGAACCCGGGGTGAATTCATCGAGGCCATCTTATGGAAATACCTGGCTGAAGAGCAAAGCAAACGAAGAAATGAAATCGACTTGAAGATATTAAATGCGAATTCGGGCTATTTGAACGAAGAGGCGGAAGAGGTTCTCGCCTACCAGGTCAAATTATGAGACGCGGTGAACTTTACCGGGTGTACAAAGGCTCTCCTCACGATCCCAAAAAGTTTCGTGTATTTGTTGTGGTAAGCCGTCAGGTTCTTATTGAATCAAAGTTCTCTACTGTAATTTGTGCGCCGGAATATAGCAGGTATGACGGGTTATCAACGCAAGTAAAAATAGGAATCGAAGAAGGGCTAAAACATGATAGCGCCATCCACTGTGATGAACTGATCAGCATTCCCAAATCGTCTCTTACACATTTTATTGCCTTATTGCCGCCTGAAAAGATCATCGAACTAAACGAGGCGTTAAAAATAGCGATTGGTTATAGCGATTGAAAAAAATTTCCTCCCGGCAAATACAAAAACATCCCTGTTTTTTGTCGGGATGAAATCTTCCTGATTTCAAATCCCTCAATACGCATTTTCCCCCCTCACGATCTCCATAAAGGTCAGCAAAATAATCTTCACGTCGAACCAGAGCGACCAGTTTTCCACGTAGTAGAGGTCGTAGCGGGTGCGCTCCGCAATGGGTGACTGCCCGCGCAGGCCGTTCACCTGCGCCCAGCCGGTCATGCCGCAGCGCACCCGGTGGCGCTCCAGGTACTGCGGAACGTCCTCCCGGAACTGCTCCACAAAATGGGGGCGCTCCGGGCGCGGGCCTACTAAGCTCATCTCTCCTTTCAGCACGTTTACCAACTGGGGCAGCTCATCTAAGCTGCTGCGGCGGAGGAATCTACCCACCGAGGTGGTGCGAGGATCGTCTTTGGCGGCCCACACCGGGCCGGTTTTCGCCTCCGCGTCCGCCCGCATGGAGCGGAATTTGAGCATGGTAAATTCCCGCCCGTCCAAACTGAGCCGTTTTTGCCGGTAGAACACCGGCCCCGGGGAGGTCAGTTTGATCGCAGCGGCGATGAGCAAAAACAGCGGCGACAGCGCAACCAGGCTGAACCCGGCCACGGCGACGTCAAAAGTGCGCTTAATGAAGCCCTGCCAGCCGGAGAGCACGAACGCTTTCAATTGCAGCAGGGGGATTCCGCCAACTTCCAGAGTGCGAAAATGGTGCGTCAAAATGTCTAAAATATCCGGCACGTAAAACAACTCGACATTTTTCCCTTCCGCCGCTTTCATTACCGGCCAGATTTTTTCATGCTCGCGCTGGTCAAAGGCAATGATCCAGGCGTCATGCGCCTGCTCCCCGGCGGCAAGGCCGGCCAGGTCGGCCACGGCGCCGAGGCGGGGAAGCGGCAGTTCCTCGATGGGTTTTTCCGCGGCGTACCCCGCAATCTCGAAATTATAATTCCGGTCCGCTGCTAAACGCTGGTACACCCGGGGCAGGTTCTCCGCCGATCCCACCAGGCAGACCCGCACGGTGCTGAATCCTTTGCGCAGGAAACGCCGCTTCAGGCGGTGAAAGAGAAATCGCCCCAGCAGCAAAAAAACGTTTGAATTGATAAAAATGAGGGCAAAAACCAGCCGCGAGTAGGAGAATTCGCGATACAGGAACGCACCGCTCATCGCAAACATGATTCCCAGGAAGGAGGTCTTCATCACCACGGGAATATCCTGGGTGAAGGTGCTGAAAAAGCGGCTGCGGTAGGAATGGAATGATCCGAACAAAATTATCATTACCGCGGCCAGGAACAGGGAAAAATAGAGGTAGTTCGCAATCGAAGGGAATCCCTTGGTGACCGGTATAAATTCCGTTAACGGCGAATAGAATCGCAAATAAAATGAGAACAGCACCGCCAACTCGATGGCGAGCACGTCGAAGAGAAGTTTCAAAAAGGGAATTAGCAGATTACGGCGATAGAGGTTATTTTGCTGCAAAGAATTCCTGCACTTTCGCTTCAATAAATTTTTGGATTTGCCGGGTAAACTGCACTTTCCCGAATTTTTGGGCGTGGCTGCGGATGACGGCGGCGTCCCATTGCAGGGATTCGAAGCGGGCGACGGCCTCGCCGAGCGCGGTTTCACCCTGCTCCCGGAAAAATACCCCGGTGCAGGCGCCCTCGTTGGAACCGTCGTAGCCGATCACGGTTTCCAGCGCCCCGCCCTTTGCGAAGGCGATTACCGGCTTACCACATGCCTGGGCTTCCACGGGTACGATTCCGAAATCCTCTTCCCCGGGAAAAATCAAGGCCCGGCAGCCGGCGTAGTGGCCGGCTAATTTTTCCGCGGGCTGCCAATCGAGAAAGTGAACGGTTTTACCGGCCATTTTTTTCAATTTTCGCTCCTCCGGCCCGCTGCCGATGATGCGCAGCGGCTTCCCCAGCCGGTTGAAAACTTCGATCGCCAGGTCCACCCGCTTGTAGGGCACCAGCGCGGAGACGATCAAATAATAATCCCCGGTTGTTTCCCCGGCGCGGGGCGAAGCAATATCCACCGGGGGATGGATGACCGCGGCCTCCCGGCGATAGTATTTGCCAATGCGGTTGGCCACGTGCCGGGAGTTGGCGATGAAATAATCCACCCGGTTGGCGCTGGAGACGTCCCACATACGGAGATAATTGGCAAACAGGGGGATGATCACCCGCTGGACGGCGCCGATCTTATCCGCCCCGAAGTATTCTTCATACATGTCCCAGACGTAGCGCATAGGCGTGTGCAGGTAAGAGATATGCAGCGCGTCCGGGGGAGTTCTGACTCCCTTGGCGGCGCAGTGGGAGGTGGAGAGGATCAGGTCGTATCCCTTGAAATTGAAAAGCTCGATGGCGGTGGGAAACAGCGGCAGGTAGTAGCGATAGCGCCTGGCTTTGAAGGGCAGCCGGTTGGTGAAGGCCGTAAAAATGCGCCGGTTTTCGATCAATTGGGAAACACTGCCGGGATTGTGCACCAGGGTGAACAGATCCGCCTGGGGGAACAACTCGCACAACACTTCCAGCACTTTTTCGCCGCCTCTCATGCCGGTCAGCCAGTCGTGCACCAGGGCGGTTTTGGGGAATCCATCCCCCCGGGAGAGGTCGCTTAGATTGATCATGAAATGAATAAACTAAGTTTTTCAGGCATTTGGGGAGCCCGTGCGAATCGTAATGCGTAACAAAACGGAATACGCATTACGTTTTCCGCGTCACGTTTCATTGACTCCCGCAACTGTATCGCCCGCCCACTTCACGGAGCGCAGGGTTTGAAGGCCTACCGCGATGTACCACAAACCCACGGCGGGTCCTAAATCCACCAGGTTGGTTTCTCCCGGCGGAGTGGGAAAGGTGTATAAATTCAGCACCAGCAGCAACAGCGCCAGCAGCATTCCCGCCCCGCCGAAAATTTTCCCGAAGCGGGGGTGGCGAAGCATGTTCAGGGCAAACAAAAAGGTTCCCAGGGCGATGTACACGTCCCAGGAGACGTCCAGGCCCAATTGCACTTTATCCACGGCATTCCAGATCCAGCGCAGGGTTTCCCGGGCGGATTCATCCGCGGCCGCGTCGAAATCCCGGCGCATAAAACTTCTCACGGTTAACTGCACCACTATCATCATATTCACAATCGCGCCCGCCACTACGTTGCACATCAACGCAACCTGGAGCGTGACGGTTTTTCGAGATATTTTGAGCAGGTGATAAAGCCCCACGCTGGCGATGCTCAAAAGAACCCCGAAAGCCGCAGCAAATAGAACCGTGAAGAATTGCGGCAGGGGTACGGCAATAAGCGCAATATAAACAGCGAAGGCCGAAAGTCCGGTAATACCACTGGCGAGCGTCCACCGTTTCAGAAATTCAGGCCGATCGTTCATATCACTCCTCCGTTGTGCATCGCCAATATATGTCCCGCAGGGAAATAAATCCACTGTTCATTTGTGAAACTTACCCCCGGCAACGCGCAGGAACCTCACTGCCTGATATGCCAGGAGCGGGTAATAAGGCAGTTTTATAGGGTATAGAGTATTTTGATCCGCGCGAATTTTAGTATATTTTCCGAATGCGAAAAATTTGCGATATGGTACATTCTGTCATTCCATGGGGGGTTAATATCCGCACGCGAAAAAAAAGGGCTTAACGGAAAGGACCGATATGGATACAGTCGAAATTTGCCTCGGCGGACTCATTTTCAAAGCGACCCCGGAATGGATGTTTTTCCCGTATGATAATTTTATCCTGGCCAGGCGCGATTCTCAAAAAGGAATCCTGAAAATTGCCCTGGCGGAAAGCCAAAATGGCCGCTCTCCCTCTGCCGGGGAGCTTTTTGAGACCGCCCGGGGCTTTGTTTCGCGGGAAAAATTATCCGAACCCTTCGACGTTAAAGAGCCGCAGCCGGGCGCCTACCTGTTTGGGGCGGCAAGTTTCAAAATAACCGAAAAAAACCGTGATTACTTTACCCGGGTGTTATACCTCTCCCGGGGAAAAGACATGGTTTTTGCAACCTACGGCTGTCCCTGGGAGTGCCGGGAGGAAGAACCGGTGCAGCAGGAACTTTACCAGTGCGAGAAAATGATCCTGAGCGTGCGCTTCGGCGACCCGGAAACCACAGGCTCTACAAAATAAATTTGCCGTTGGCATTCCGGCGATGAATGGTTATCATATTCCTCAAATAAGGAGCGCCCCCGGGGCATGAAAAGAGAACCGTGATGCGTGACCGCACATCGCGCTTCAGGTTTCACGGGTTAAGGTATCATGATTTATTTTCAAGGTCTATGATCACCGTCTTCGCCCAAACTGACATCGGCAAGGTTCGCCGGGGCAACGAAGATCATTTCCTGGTCGGGAACCTGACCAGCGAGCACGTCGAAGCCCTGCCGCACCCGCGAGAATTCCCGCTCGATAAAGGTGGCTTTGCCCTGATGGTCTCCGACGGTATGGGCGGGGCAGCCGCCGGTGAAGTTGCCAGCGCGCTGGCGGTGAAAACCGTTAAGGACTACCTGGAATCCGCCCCCAATAAGACTCCATTCAGCCAACGTCTCTGCGAGGCTCTCCTGGCCGCCAATCACACCATTATCGAAAATGCCCGCCATCAACCGGCCCTGCAGGGCATGGGAGCAACCGCAACCCTCGCGGGAATCCTGGGCGGGCAGGCGTTTATCGCGCAAATCGGCGACAGCCGCGCCTATCTCTTGCGCCGGGGGCGAATCTGGCAGTTGACCAGGGATCAATCTTTCGTAAACCAACTGGTAGAAGCGGGAAGAATCACCGAAGAAGAAGCGGAAGTTCATCCCCGCAGAAATATTATTTTACAGGCCCTGGGCGCAGAGGAGCGGTTAAAAGTTGCCCTGAGCGCGGTGAAACTGTGCCGGGAAGATTACCTGCTGCTTTGCACCGACGGTCTCTCCGGGGTGATAAAAAGACAAGAGTTAGCGCAGATCGTTTTTTCCGCGCCGAACCCGGCCGCCGCCTGTCAAGAATTGATCCGCGAGGCCAACCGGCGGGGGGGGCCGGATAATATCACCGTGGTGCTGGCGGCCTTCCGGGGGCGGGAATTTTCGCCTCCCCCGGAACAAGAGGATCCGGTTATCGAAGTCATTTCCGAATTTTCCGAGTCTGAATGATACGCGCATCCTCCCCCTTCAGGGATGCCGGATAAACATAAATGATCTGGCATATGGAATCAAGGATCCCCGAATAGGCAAACCGGAATCATTCAAAACCCAGTGTATGCCCCGTGAGGTATAGAAGTCTCGGGAGCTAATAACCACCGGCCGGGAGCCTAATATTTCAATGGAAATTTGAAATCGGGTTCCCGTAGCAGGATATAAAAAAGCCGCGGGTTGCTCCCTCGGCAAACCCGCGGCCTCAAGACCTCCCGATGCAACAAGGCTTTCCTTGTAAACTCCCGGCGGAACCTATGCCGCGTTCCGCCGGAGAATCAGCAGGGTTATGTCATCGGGGTAATCGGAAGCGCCCACAAACATTCCCAACTGATCCAGAATTACCTTCCCCAACTCCGCAGGGGGTAGATGGTAATGCTGCCGCACCATTTTGTGTAAGCATCGTTTCCCGAACCGTTCGTTTTCCGGGCTGAGCGCCTCGGTAATTCCATCGGAGAAAATCAGCAAGCTATCGCCCGGTTCGATGCCGGTCTCCGTCTCCTCGAACTCGAACGCCTCCACGATCCCAATCGGCAATCCCCCCGGCTTAAGGCGCTGCACCGCCCCTTCCCGTTTTACCAGCAGCGGGGGAGTATGCCCGGCATTGACGTATTTAAAGCGGTGTTGATGATAGTCGATGTTTCCCCAAAAAAAGGTGGCATATTTATCCGAAGCGGTGCAGGCATGAAAATGCCGGTTGACTTTTTGCACAATCTCCTTCCCGGAATCAGCCCGGTCTGCAAAAGCGTGCAGGCAGGCATGAAGATTAGCCCCCAACAGCGCCGCCGGCGCTCCCTTGCCGCTCACGTCCGCCAGTACCCAGGAAAAACTGTTCGAGAACGGGAAAAAATCATAATAATCGCCCCCCAGGTACTTAGAGGCCTGGTAAAAAGTAAAAATCTCATATTGCGGCACTTTTGGCGCCTCAACGGGTAGAAAACGGCGCTGGATTTCTGCCGCCTGGCGCATTTCGGTTTCCAGGCGGCGGCACTCCTCCGCCTGGGCGGCGGTGAGGGTATTGCGAATGGCCAGGGACACCAGGTCGGCGATGATCATCAAGTACTGGGTATCCTTGAAATCGAAGGCGCCGCTGCGCTTATTCATCACCTGGATGCAGCCGATTAGTTTGCCGCATTTGCCGGCGACCGGCACGATCAGGAACGATTGTACCGGGGTAGAATCGAGGCGGACAATTTCTCTTCGTATTTGCGGGTCCTGGTATGCATCCGCCAGGGTGATGACCTTTCCGGTGCGCAACACGTATTCGGCAATTCCCTGGCCCAGCGGCTGCTGTAGCTGTTTTACCTCCCCGCCGTTCAACCGGTATTGCCAAAGCTCCCGCTGTTTTTCATTGAGGAGGTACAGTACCGTGGTTTCTGCATCCAGTATTTGGTTGGTTTCCTTCAGGATCAGGCTCAATTGTTGTTCCAACCGGCGAGGAGAATTGAGCAAGCGGGTGAGTCCGAACAGGGTGGCCAGCTGGCGGGAGAGATTCTGCGAATACCGGAATTTCGTCGAAACCGGGTCGAATTCTTTGGTTTCCGGAAGAGTGAAAGGATTCAGAGAAGATAGCGCTACCATTCGAGTACCTCTATTATTTGGTTCATTAACCAAAGAGCACTCTCAGGGCGGGTTTCTCTCAATAAATTTGATGGGGAGGCAATTTTAGTAGAACGTCCATAGCGTGAGGGGGATGAGTAACCTCCCGGTGGCAGATGATACTGCTGGCGAATTCAATCCAACGGGGGGTGTTCGGAAATGCGCGGTGCGAGCCTGGGCATAATAGCGGGCGGATTCCCCCGGCTTGCGGGGATTGCGTTTGGCGACCGGGCGGTATGGAAAGCGCATGACTGCCTGATAAATTAATTCTCTACAACTCTCGCTAAATCTCTGGTAAAGAAAATTAACCCCTCAGGCTGATATATCCCAAAAACTTGAACATTGAGGGATACTGTCCCCCACTATTGTGCTCGCTTCCCCCTCCACGGGCTTATGAAGAAAAAGTCTTGCAAAAACATTCTAAATATCAGGATATTTGACCGTCGCCCGGGAAATCGAAACAGGTGAGTTGGTTCAGCCAAATTTTATATACGGCAGGCGATAACCCGTTTCGCTCACTTATATAAGGAGAATCCATGTACGCATCCCTCAAAGGCAAAGACTATATCTCTACGCAAGATTGGACCGATGAAGAGATCGAGCTGGCCCTGGAAAAATCTGCGGAGTTGAAATTCATGTTCAAAAACGGGGTTCCGCACCGTTTCCTGCCGGATAAGACCATCTTCCTGCTCTTTTTCGACAAATCCACCCGCACCCGCAACTCCTTCGAGGCCGGCATTACCCAGTTAGGCGGTCACGCGCATTTCATCGAGGCCTCTTCCTCCCAGATCGCCCACGGGGAAAGCCCCAAGGATACCGGGATCATCCTCTCTTCCTACGGGCACGGCATCGCCATCCGCCACGACCTGGTACCCGGGGAGGGCAACACCTACATGCGGGAAATCGCGCAGTGGGCGGATAAACCGGTAATCAACATGCAGTGCGACGTGGACCACCCCTGCCAGACCCTGGCGGATTTGATGACCATCCGGGAGATTTTCGGCAAGGATTTGCGGGGACGGAAAATTGCGGTCTCCTGGGCCTACGCGCCCTCCTACGCCAAACCGATGTCCGTTCCCCAGGGGCTGATCATGCTGATGACCCGCTTCGGGTTGGACGTTACCCTGGCGCACCCTCCGGAGTTCACCTTGATGGAGAGCGCCATGAAGATTGCCCGGGAAAACGCCCAAAAGGCCGGGGTGAAGTTCGAAGTGGTGGATGACATGGACGCGGCCTTCGAGAACGCCGATATCGTGTATCCCAAAAGCTGGGGCATCGAATCCCTCTTCCACAAGCCGGAAGAAGCGCTGGAAATCTCCAAAAAGTACAAATATTGGATTTGCGACGAGCGGCGGATGTCGCTGGCCAAACCCAAAGCCGTTTACATGCACTGCCTGCCCGCGGACCGCAGCAACGAAGTCACCGACGCGGTCATCGACGGCCCCCAATCGGTGGTCTTACAGGAAGCGGAAAACCGCCTGCACACCTGCAAAGCGATCATGGCGCTGGCGATGTGAGGGAGGCGCAGTTACGCGTTACGCATTACGAGTTACGAGCCATGAAAAACCTCTACAAATCCATGAATATCTTCAAGTGCGTGCACGAGGCTCACCAGGGGTTCGAGAGCCGCATGTCGGTGCACCACATTCTCAATGAAAAGGGCTGCTTTCCGCACGGCTGTTTTTATTTCCGCTGGCACTGCAAATTGATGAAACAGGGCAAAAAATGCTACCGGGGGTATAATTTTATCGGCAGAAATTGCCACGGCTGCCGCTATTTTTATGAAGAGAAGGTGCACAACCGCGCGGAATTGCAGATCAGCGAAGGCGAATTTTCCGAGTTCCGGAGAGAGTTGGAGGAATTCGAGGACTGGTTAGGGGAGAACTTGAACCGGGAAACCGAGATTTATGGCGAAATCGATGCCGTCAAACCGCACTTCCGCAAACGGGTTTTCCCCAAAGCGGAGAGTTTTTCTTTCTCCGGCTTCCTGCTGATTTTCAAACAGCTTTACTTTGGCCGCATTTTGATGGAAGACCACGTCTATGCCCGGGTTTCTTCCAAAACCTTTGCTTCCTTCAAATTCGGGCGCGGCGACGCGCTCACCGCCCGGGCCACCCTCAGCCTGGATAAAGGCCGGCTGGTGTTGAACCGCCTGCACCGGGTAGAAATCGAAAAGCGCGGGGAAGCTCCGTTGTGGGATGAATCCAAAGCCCTGGTAGCCCGGGAAACCGCCCATCCCATCCCCCTCCAGCCGGAAGGATGCGTGCAATGCCCCTTCGGTTCCCTCATCGACGTGGAAGACCTCAGCGGCAAGGAGCCGCGAAAATACCGCGAATTATACTGCCTGAAAGGCATGAAAGACCACCGCAGCTGCCACGATTACGTGCAGTATTGCGGATTTGACGAGGAAGCCGACGACGGCGTTTCGAACGCCGCTTCCTGTATGTCGCGGAAGATCAATGTCGCCCTGCGCCTGAAGACCAGCGGTCTCCCTTGATCCCCCGTTCCTGCATTTTTTATCATCCCGTATAGGTTTTCAGAATAGAAACTGATATATTATCACCCTTTAAAAAATCAGCAGTGCCCAATTCATAAACCGGGATTTCGGAATGAAGATTTTTCTGGCGCTCTTTGTAATTCTTTTGGGGTTAGCGGTTTCCTGCGGCAACCTGGACGAAGACCTGGCCATGCAGGAGCTTCGGCAGGCGGAATACTCCCGGAAAGCCGATCCGCAAAAATTTATTCGCTGGTTCAACCATAAAAATGGCAACATCCGCCTGAAAGCAGTGGAAACCCTGGGAAAAATTCAGGATACCACCCAGGCGGTGCTGCTGGCCAACCGCCTTACCGATGAGGACCCCGCGGTTCGCGCCGCGGCCGCCTTTGCCCTGGGGCAGTTGTTCTCTCCCGTGGCCGAGAATTACCTGGCGGACGCGTTGCGGGTGGAAACCGACAAATCCATCCGCTTAAAAATCATTGATGCGTACGGAAAAACCGGCAGCGGTAAAAATCTCAATCCCCTGCGGGATTTTTCCGACAGCGGGGATAAGGACTATCTAAAAAGTTTCGCCCTGGCCTACGGAATGCTGGCCTACCGGGGGTATCCTCCCTTGCAGTTGTACTCGTCCATGGAAAGATTGCTGCTCCTCACCGAGGACCCGGAATTGTCCTGGCGGCTGGCCTATGCGGTGTATCGCATCCGCGGCCTGGGCACTTTTGAATTTTTAGCCAAATCGCTGGAAAAAGAGGATCCCCGGGCCAGGTATTTTGCGCTCAAAGGGCTGGTCGATATTGACGCTTTGATGAAATCCCCCGAATTTGTGCCTTTGAGAACCCAACCCGAGTACCGGCAGTTGTGGAACAAATACCAGTCGCGCGATTTTCGCCGGCGGATAACCGCGCAATTGCAGGATTCTACCTGGTACGTGCGCATCGCCGCGCTCGATTTGGCAGGGAAGATGGAAGATCCGAGTTTTCAAGGCGAGATCGTAAAACTGCTCGACGATCCTCATCCCAACGTTCGAATTCAAGCTATTCAATCCCTGGCAAATTATAAAAACTGGTACACCCGCCGGGAGATGCGGCGCGTCTATCAGGAATCCCCGGACTGGCGGCTCCGCGGAGAAGCCCTGGCAGTGCTGGCGCTGGTTCAGCCGGAGGAAGCGTTAAAAATCGTCAAAGATGATTTGCTGCAGCAGCCCTGGCCGCAAAATTACTACGCCATCAAAACCCTGGATAATATCGAAGCCTTCGACCAGCAGAAGCCCCCCAAAGAGACCGACGAAGCCACGACCCTGCTGATGCAATTATCACAGGGCAACAACCCTGCCCAGAGAACCCTGGCCGTCGAAGTGCTGGTGAACCGTTCCAAACCCCCTTCCTTAGAATTCTTCCTGGAAACCCTCAAGTCCGGGGATCTGGCGGTTGCTACCATCGTTTCCAATTACCTTTCGCTGATCAAATCCCCTGTGACCGTTCAAGCGGTGCAGCCGCTCATCGACGCCTACCGCAAATTTTCCGCCCCCCGCGACCTGGAGGCCATGGAGCCGATTATCGTCGCCCTGGACAGCATTGGCAGCGAAGAGGCGCTGCCCTTCCTGCGGGAGGAACTGCGCAATCCTTACCCGGGAATTCGTGAAAAAGCCCGGCGCGCCTTGCAGCATATTACCGGGAATGCGGACATCGAGATGCCGCCGGTTCAAACTGCTTATGCGGTACGGTGGGACTTCCCGCCCTTAAGCCTGGATTCACTCTACCAGGTTACCTTCCGGACCTCCGCGGGAGAGTTTACTATGGAATTGAACCCGGAAAAAGCGCCCATCAATACCGCTAATATTGTTTCCCTGGTGAAGCAGAATTTCTATAACGGGATAGCTTTTCACCGGGTGGTTCCGGGTTTTGTGGTGCAGGTCGGGGATCCCCGCGGCGACGGCTGGGGCGGCCCGGGTTACTCGGTGTTGTGCGAATACAACGACCTGCCCTACGAGCGCGGAACCGTGGGAATGGCGCTGGCCGGCAAAGATACCGGGGGGAGCCAGTTTTTTATCGCCCACACTCCCCAGCCGCAATTGAACGGGCGATATACCGTGATCGGCCAGGTGATTTCCGGCATGGAGACCATCGACCGGCTGATGATGTTCGACCACATCGAACAGGCAAAACTATCCGTCAGGGCCAAAACACAGCCCCTGGCGGCCAATCGCTGAGCATGAACCTTATTAAATTGGCAATTATGTTGTGTACTCTAAACCCCATGATTCTGGAGGAGAAACCATGAAACCCAAACATCGCATGATGGTAATGATCGCCGCGCTGTTAGCGATTTGCTCCCTTCCCCTGCTCGCCCAGGAGACGGTCAAGGAATCTTCCACCGGGAAGGAATTTCCCAAACAGGTGAGCTTTACTCACGACGGAACCGAGTATGTTCTTTCGATAACCGGCACGGCGGTAAGGAAAAAAATGGTCTTCAAGGTGTACGGGATTGCGCATTACATGCAGGATGCGGCCATCGGCAGCGCCGAAGAGGGATTAACCGCGGCGATGAGCGACGACAAAGCCAAGCAAATCACCATGGATTTCGCCCGCAACGTTGGACCGGATAAAATCCAGGACGCCTACCGGGAAAGTTTTAAGAAAAACGCCGCCGCCGAGGAGCTGGCAGAAATTCAACCGCTGCTGGACCAGTTCGTGGGATATTTCGACAAAGAGGTGAAAGAGAACGAGCAATATATCCTGCGCTGGCTGCCGGGAGGCACGGTCCTGACCACGGTTCAGGGAGAAGAAAAACCGGCCATCACCAACGCCACCTTTGCGCGGGTGCTGTGGAGCACCTGGCTGGGGAAAAATTCCATCGTGGACCGGAACAAGTTAGTGGGGTTGATTGCGGCGAAGTGATGTTGAAGAGGCAGCAGCGTGAGGAGCCGCGACCGCAATAAAATTGGCAATTGCTAATTGACAATTGGCAATTGCCAATTAAAAGGAAGAAGTCGATTCAAGATCAGGATGGCGGCATGAAGCGGAGCTTCGAGGTACACTTAGACGGCAGGGTGGAGCAATTCCTGGAGAAGGCCCGTAAGGCCAACCGGCGCAGCGAAGTCGATTTTAGCGGCGACGCGCATTCGGGAAACTTTGCCGCCTGGGGAGTGAAGGGGAATTATACCATCCGGGAGGGGGTTGCCCATATCCACATTATCGAAAAACCCCCGCTGATACCCTGGTATATGGTGGAGAACATGGTGAGGGATTTTTTTGCTTAACCGGCGGGGGCCGGCCAGCCTTGCCCTTGAGCGTTGAATATGTTGTCGTAATGCGTAAAACGTAACGGAATATGAAATACGCAATACGGAGTGAAAGTTTATTGCGTAGTGC
This sequence comes from uncultured Calditrichaceae bacterium, assembly GCA_964522165.1. Lineage (GTDB taxonomy): Bacteria > Calditrichota > Calditrichia > RBG-13-44-9 > J075 > JABWBP01. Next base: position 1,053 of record CAZFVV010000045.1, on the reverse strand, counting down.
GTATTCCGTTTTATACTCGTTAAGGGTTGGTTTTACACTGTCATGCCCGCGAAGGCGGGCATCCATAGCTTTAAAAAACAATGGATTCCCGCTTTCGCGGGAATGACATCGAGAGTAAAATTCTAACCCTTAATCAGTATAGTTACGTATTACGTTTCACGCTTCCCGTTCCCACTCCACCATGGCAAAGGCGTTGTGATTGTGGATGCTCTCGAAATTCTCCGCGTGAACCCGGAACCATACCACCCGTTGATCTTCTCTTAAGCGCAGGGCGGCGCTGCGCACCATGTCTTCCACAAACGCCGGGTTATCGTAGGCCTGCATGGTAACGTGGCGCTCATCGGGGCGCTTCAATAGCGCATACACGGGGGCGGAGGCGGAGGCTTCGGCGATTTCCACCACTTCTTCGATCCAGATCATCTCCCCGGGCCGGCATTTCACTTCGATGACCACCTCCCCGCGCTGGTTGTGGGCGCCATAATCGCTGATCTCCTTGCTGCAAGGGCAAAGGCTGGCCACCGGCGTTTTTACCCGCAGCGTAAAAACATCCTTCCCGTCATCGGTTTCCCCAATGAAGCTGCACTCGTAATCCATCAGCGCTTTGGCCCCGCTCACCGGGGCGGCGCGTTCGATGAAATAGGGAAAGGCCAGCTCCAGGTGGGCGCTTTGCGCATTCAGGCGTTTTTTGAGCTTGTGGAGAATGGCCGGGAGGGTCCACATGGTCATGTCGCCGTGGTGCTCGTTGAGCACTTCCACAAACCGGCTCATGTGAGTTCCCTTGAAGTGGTGGGGCAGGTTAACCGACATGGTGATTCGCGCCACGGTTTGCTGCTTCTGCCGGGCGCGATCCAGCACCACCACCGGGTAGCGCAGGTTGCTAACCCCCACCTTGTTGATGGGAATTCCCCGCCGGTCCGGGCGATTTTGCACGTCTTCGATGGATTTGGTGGTCATTTGCTTCGCGTCAGTTGCCCCGGCCATCCGGGGCGTCATTTATGGTCATTTTTTGCCCCGCATTACCCGGGCAAGCTTTTTCACTTTTCATTTTTCATC